>NZ_LUKF01000016.1:300000-583323 GCF_001592755.1 Bdellovibrio bacteriovorus
CGGCAAAGTGGGTTTCAAAAGCCGTCTTTTTATTTACGGGGACACTGACAACGAATAAAGATCCTGTTTCAGACCAAAGTTCTTCCCAAGAAAGATCGTTTAAAGAAAGCTTCATGCCTAAAGAATTTCCGAAACCACTTTCCGCTAAGGCCGTCATCAAGCCGCCTTCGGAAATATCGTGGCAGGAAGAAAGCATTGAGGCTTGCTGAGACTCATAAATTTTTTGGTACAACTCGATATTTTTTTGCAAAATCGGATACTCTGGCGCCACGTCGTTTTGAACTTCGAATTCTTCTGAAAATGCCGAAGCATACAAACTGCGTGTCAAATTTCCGATGACATAGATTTCGTCGCCGGCATTCTGAAAAAATCCCGGAGTGACTTTATCAGCGTCAGGAATTTGACCAATTGCCGTCATTAACAAAGTCGGCGGAACAGAAATTTTGACGGTCTCACCACCTTTGGTTTTTCCAATGAAGTCATTTTTCATGCTGTCCTTGCCACTGACTAAAGGCGCCTTGTACGCGAGAGCCGCTTCGTACATACCTTCGCATGCACGGACAAGCTGGGCCATCTTGTGAGCGGCATCCGGATTTGTTTTTTTACCAATCGGATCAGGCCAGCAGAAATTATCCACGAGAGCCATCCGGCGGGGATTAACTCCTGTTGCGACAAGATTGCGAACCGCTTCGTCGACGGCTTTTTGCGCCATGAGGTAAGTGTCATAGTAAGAAAACTGAGGGCATAGACCATTTGATACCGCGACGGCATTATTTTTTTCACCGCCATGGACTGACAGATCAATGACGCCGGCATCGTTCGCACCATTTTGAGTTTTACCCGCGTAGGGTTTCACTCTTGTTGCTCCTTGCACTTCATGATCGTAGTAGCGCACCAGAGGCTCTCTTGAAGCCACATTCGGCGAAGCTAAAACGTCTTTGAGTGCGGAAAGAAGAGAGCTTGCGTTTTTTGCTGGAGATGCCTTTCGTGGATTTTCACGATGGTATTCCTTATAGGCTTTCGGTCCTTCGAAATGGGCTGGAATCTTCATGCGACTCAGACCCTCGTGCAGAAAATGCAGATCCAACGACGCTAACGGCGTATCACCGTAAGAAACATCGAATCGTCCTGAATCCGTGAATTCTCCAAGAACGGTTGCTTCAACTCCCATGTCTTTTGCCAGAGTTAAAAAGTTTTGAATATCGCCTGGAGCCACCGCATAAGACATGCGCTCTTGCGATTCACTGACTAACATTTCCCAGTATTCAAGACTTCCGTATTTCAAAGGATGCTGACTTAAATCCATTCTTGCGCCGCCCGAGAACTGCGCCATTTCGCCAATGGAAGAACTGACTCCGCCGGCTCCATTATCAGTGATGGCTTGGATCCAACCGCGGTCGCGAGCTTGCAAAGTAAAATCCAGCAAACGCTTTTGCGTGATGCTATCTCCGATTTGCACGACATTGGAGGAAACTTGATCGTGTAACGCTAATGAGCTGAACGTCGCGCCATGCACGCCATCTTTGCCTAGACGGCCACCGGCGACAACGATGAGATCACCTGGCGCAATTTTTTTCTTTTCACTGGGGCGTCCTTTAACGGTCTTAGGCATCACGCCTAAAGAACCCACAAAGATCAAAGGCTTCGCTGCAAATTCGCTGGCAAAATAAAAGCTGCCATTGATAGTAGGAATACCACTTTGATTTCCGCCCTCTTCGACACCTTGGTGGACACCACGGAAAATAACGCCAGGCTCTTTCAAAAGTTCAGGACGCTTCGGAGAGTCTGCGGCCGGGAATAAATCTTTTTTGGAAAGACAGAAAACATCCGTATTCGCAACGGGTTTAGCTCCTAAGCCGCAACCTAAGATATCGCGGTTCACTCCTAAAATCCCTGTCAAAGCGCCACCAAAAGGATCGAGAGCTGAGGGACTGTTGTGAGTTTCGACTTTAACGCAAACATTGATGTTTTTATCAAAATCAACGATGCCACCGTTGTCTTTAAAAACGGAAACCAGGTATCCACAAGACTCGAGTTCTTTTGTGGCCTTTTGAATATACGTTTTATAAAGGCTAGTGATGTTTTTATTTCCTACCGCAGGGAAACTCCCTGTTTCTTCGGTGTAATTAACTTCAGCGGCAAAGATCTTGTGCTTACAGTGCTCGCTCCAGGTTTGTGCTAAACACTCTAGTTCCACTTCCGTGATTTTATGAGCCCATCCTAAAGACGTTCGAGCTTGAAGCATTTCTGAAGAAGAAAAATGTTGAATGATCGTATGGATTTCTTCATCCACCAGAGCTAAACCGCGTTCTTCGTTAATGCGCTTCAGTGTTTCCATGTTCAGATCAAATAGCTGAAGGCGGCGTTTTTCCAATGCCGGAGACTGCCAGAATTTGGAAAAATCTTTCCAAGGATTTGATTGATGAAGTTCGGATCCGCGAGCGATTTCAACTTTGTGTAAAAGAGGGTTTGCTAAAGACTGAAAAAGAATTTTTTCGATCTGCTTTTGCGAATAATCCCCCTCAATTTCAAGCTCCCATCCGCTGTGGGCTTCAATTCCAAAATCCTGCCAAGAAGAATTATGTTGCGAAGAAAAAAGCATTAAGGCTTCTGTTGCTGATCTTGCCAAGTTGTCAGTCACCCCTGCTAGGAAACGCAATTCCACATAGGTGGATTGAAGATGAAACTCGGGGAAACCATGTTGAATTTCTTCCGCTACCGGATCAAAGAAGATCTTGTCCATCAAAGTGTCTAAACGGATTTCCTGACTTAAACCTGGCGTTTTTTCTAAAAGCCAGTACACACGGCGAAGACGAAGCGCTTTCAAGGGCGCTTCCTTTTCAAAGGCTTTTTTTAATGCGTTTTCGGTACTGTGATCATAAAGACTGCGAACAGAAATTCTTTGCATCACGGTGTCTCCTTAAAATAGACCGTCGGTTGACGTCCCAAAGCCACGTTCTCTAGAAACTGACTGTAAAGGCGGTGTTCCACTTCATGAAATTGTTGTGTCCATGCCGGAAGAGTTGAATCCTGACTACGACAAACAATTTCCTGAACTAAAATCCGTCCGGTATCCATGCCTTCATCCACCAAATGAAGAGTCACGCCACTTTCTTTTACACTGTCGCTAAACGCGCGCGCGATCGAATCCACGCCCGGATATGCTGGCAATAATGAAGGATGAATATTCACTATTTGTTCGGCGCCCTCATGCCACTGGCGGAAGTGTTGAATAAAATCGGCCGATAGCAATCGCATGTAGCCTGCTAAAAAAATCCAATCCACGTGATACTCGTGAAGAAGGCTTAAAACTTCCGCCTCGTGGGCCTTACGATCTGCCTTCTTTTCTACAAGATAAGTGCGCACACCGGCGTTTTTGGCTTTCTCAAGAACGGGGGCTGCGGGTTTGTCAGAAAGGATAAAGGCAATCTCGATCTTTTCTTTTGATAGCTCTTGGGCTTTTGCGACTAGAGCCATCGCATTTGATCCTGTCCCTGAAGCAAAAATGGCGATGCGAACAGGTCTCATAGTCCGATGTCCTCTCGCACATACATTCCTTTAAAGGAAACTTTTTGAATGTCTTGGTAAGCAAGCTCACGGGCTTCTTCGCGCGAGGCCGCTAAAGCGGTGATTCCTAAGACTCTTCCCCCCGAGTTAACAAGCGTATTTTGCATTTCGCTGACCCCGGCATAGTACAATTGATGACGAACTTTGGGTTCGATGGCGACGGGATGACCGGTATTCAAAGGACCTTGCGGATAACCTTCACTCACCGCCACAACGTGAACGGAAGTTTCTGGTTTCACCTCACAAACCTGGTTTTTTAATTCGTGTGTCACGGCCGTAACAATAAGCTTCGCTAAGTCTGATTTCAGACGTGGCAGAAGAGCTTGTGTTTCGGGATCACCCATACGCACATTGTATTCTAGGACATAAAGTCCTTGGTTTGTTTTCATCAAACCTGCAAACAAAAATCCCTGATAGGGAAGATTCTTAGCGTGCAAGCAGGCCAAGGTTTTGGCGAAGATCTGGTGAATCGTGCTTTCGTCTTCTTTGGTGATAAAGTCACAAGGACTGTAGGCGCCCATGCCTCCGGTGTTTGCACTGAAAGGATCCGGAGTAATGCGCTTGTAATCACAGGCTGTGCCCAATAGAACAAAGTCTTTTCCGTCACAAAGAGCAAACGCAGAAAGCTCTTTTCCGATCAAACATTCTTCAAGAAGTAAAGGATAGCCATACTGACTGCCTAGCACGCGAACGGCTTCTTGGGATTTTTCAAGACTTTCACAGACCCACACGCCCTTTCCCTGCGCCAACCCATCAGCTTTAATAACGATGGGTTTTTGGAAGTCGTGCTGCTCTAAATATGTCATCGCCTCTTTCTCAGAGTAACCGACATGGCAGGCTGCCGTCGGGACTTGAGATTCTTGAAGAACGCCTTTGCAAAAAAGCTTTGAAGATTCAAGTTCTGCGACTTTTGCTGAAGGTGCAAAACAAGAAATACCTTGAGCTTCCAATCGTTGTTTTAAGTCGGAAAGAATTGCGGCTTCGGGTCCTACGACAACCAAGGACACTTGATTCTGCAGACAAAAAGTTTCAATTTCTGCAGGCGATTCAGCGGATGCACATTGTAAACCTGCAACTCGCATCCCCGGGTTTCCCGGGCACACCCAAAGCTCACTGACTAAAGAAGACTCTTTAAGCTTCTGAGCCAGAGCGTGTTCTCTTCCGCCTTTACCAACAACAACGACTTTCATTTTATGACTCCAAAACTTTTTGCGCTTTTTGATGCCACAATTTCAAATTAAGTTCTTCAGCAAATGGTTTTTTACGACCCACCACTGACGCCACTTCGTTCGCCAAGGCTTGATATAAGAGAGAACTTACTTCAATCTGCGCGGGATTCAGACTTTGTGGCACTTCACGAAGTTCTTCGCGACAAATGCCTTTCCAATCTTGAGTCTTGCGTTCCTGTGCCATCTCTTTGGCTTTCTTGACAGCGGCATGCCAAGAAGTTGGCGCATACAATTGACGAAGGAATTCTTTCGACAAGGGAAGGCCTTCATATGTCAGACGAAGCTCATCAGGTCCGATAGAATCAACAAGAAGGAGCGTCCTTGCTCCAGAGGGTTCTTTATCTCCAAAGGCAAATTCTAACTTTCCATCCCAAAGCTTCACACCGAAGGAAGCAAAGAGCTTTTCCAACTCTTGAACGACCGCTTGGGTGTTCAGACGCAAGTTTTGCAGCTCTTCATCCGTTACGATATTCATCTGCGCGATTTCGGCGCGGCTTAGATAACGGTCCGAAGTTTCAAGCTTTGTTGAAAACTCAATCAGCGCAGGAGAAAATACCGTCGATGCATTTGGCATCTCTGTTAATTGCAAGTCCTGCAAATAAGCAGGATTTTTCTTCAAACGGCCTTCTAAAGAGTTTCCTTGGCCCAAGAATTTTCTAAAAATGACTTCTAAAGGCACAAGACAGTTCGTAGGAACATCTTTATAGACCGAATAGTCATACTGACCTTCATACCATTCTGGACGAAGCACCTTCACGGGCTTAACGGCGATCGTATTTTCGCCCGTTGTTTTTACGAAATGCGAAGGAATTCCTTTCTTCGCCAGATACTCGAAAAACGATGCCGCCATGGACGCCAGTGCGGCGCCTTTCATTGGAATTTCGTTGGGCATTTCACCCCAATCAAAGATCGAGTAACGATTGCTATAATTAAACACCAAGCTGTCGCCATTTTTATAAAGATCTTTGACGGAGCCTTTATAAATTAGTTCCATGCTGATTTCCTCATTTCAGAAAGCTTTTTCCACTGTAAAACAAAGTTCCCGATATTATTGGCACCGACCCAAGCGCCCGAGTGACGAGCCTTCGCAAAGAAATCCAAAGCCAGGTTCGAGCTGGTCAGCTGTTCTTTTTCACAAAGAAACAAGTTTAATCCCACCACTTTCGGAAGCTCCCAAGGACTGACAATTTCACCCAAACATTTTTCATCCGTGTGAGAGCACCAAAGCACTTCGGCACCGCTGTCTTTTTGAATATCTTCTAAAGATTTCTGAATTGGAGAATACGACTCTAGACTGCGATTCCAATGCAGATAAATTTTATCCTCTGGCAAATTCTTCCAACGCAGAAGAAGATCCGAAATATTTTTGTAGTTTTCTTCGGTCACGGCCATGACCGGAACTCCTTTAGGCATTTGCACGATCGACAAGAAAGAATCAAGTCCTGCAAAAGCGCCATTCACTGCAACACCGAAGACAGGCTTTGCCGTCAAAGAAGCAACAACACCTGGCAGGTGCGCTGCCAACCCCGCGCCGGCGACAAATACATCTGCACCACAAGTCGTAACAATTTCGCGTACGCGGTCGGGATGACGATGGGCCGAAGCCACTTCCATTTTTACTTCACCGCATTTTTCCAAAGAGTGACACAAAGGACCAAAGACTCTTTCATCACTCGCACTGCCGAACATAACCTGAATTTTCATAAAGGCACCTCGCTTTTACCATCTCCACCAATATTGTGATGTCTTGTTTTCAAAAATTTTTCTGTAGCCACAGGAACAGGATAATCTCCGTCAAGGCAGGCACTGCACAGATTGGAAAGCCCCAAGCCTTCTTGCAGACGTTGCAATGGGAGGAACACCAGTCCATCAACTTCTAAGACCTTGGCGATTTCATCTTCGGATTTTTTATGAGCCACTAAGGACTCTCCGTCGGGAAAATCAATTCCGTAAAAACACGGGTGACGAATCGGTGGACACGTGCTGGCAAGGTACACTTTTTCCGCGCCGGCTTCGCGCAAAAGACGGATGATACGAGCCGAAGTCGTTCCGCGCACGATACTGTCGTCAACAAGAAGAATTTTCTTCCCGCGAATTTCGCTTTCTACCGGTGAAAGTTTTAAGTTCACCATCATCTTTCGAAGTTCCGGTTGGTTGACAATGAAACTTCGTTGAACGTAACGATTTTTGATAAGCACTTCGCGATAAGGTTTTTCTAAAACTTCCGCTAAACGGCAGGCCGCCGCACGTGAGGTGTCAGGAACTGGCGCAACAACATCCACATCCAATCCCTTTTTTTGAACCTCTTCAGCCAAAATACGTCCTAAATTCAATCGGACTTCATAGACCGGCCGACCATGCCACTCGGTCTCGGAGCCGGCAAAATAAATCCATTCAAACATACAAGGACGAGCTTTCTTTTCACTGAGAAGAAAAGAGTGCAGGTTTAAATCTTTATCGATAAAGACCAGCTCCCCCGGGCGCAGATCGCGAAAATACTCAAAGCCCAAACCAAAAAACACCTGTTTTTCAGAGGCAAAACAATAGCTGTACTTATCGCCGTTCTTTTTTCTTCCTAAAAGCAAAGGCCTGATCCCATGCGAATCGCAAAACGCGAAGAGTCCCTGATCTGCCAGCATTCCAATGGCGCTGTACGCCCCTTGCACTTGCTGCAAAAGTTCTCGGATGGATTCAGATAAATTTTTTGCGAGTTCTCCGGTTTCTTTGCGTGAAGCCAGTCCAATCGCTGTCATATGCAGAAGAATTTCCAGATCGTTGCGGCTAAACGTCCAACGCAGCTTACGATTGCGAAGATAGTCGACGACCTCGTCGTAATTTGTGACGTTCCCGTTGTGAATCATGCCGATTCCGTAGGGATAACTTAAAAACAAAGGCTGAAGATCCTCTTTATCAACGGTTCCAATCGTGGAATAGCGCGTATGCCCCAGAGCCATGGATCCTTTAAGTCGAAGCTGTCTTTCAGAAGTAAAAACGTCTTCAACTAAGCCTAAGTCTTTTTCGAGATGAAACTGAGAGCGCTCGAAATCATAACTTAGAATCCCCGCTGCATCTTGACCGCGATGTTGAAGAGCGAATAAAGCAGGATACAGTTTTTGACCGGCTTTTTCTTCTCCAATCAGACCAACTACTCCACACATGGATTAGGACTCCCCTTTAAAAAACAAAAACGGCGTCATAGAGACGCCGTTTTTATTAAGATACGTATTCAAATTTTTTAGACACTTCGGGTATTCAGACACACGGAGGGTGTGGAGTCGGGATTTTTCCCCCGGACTGCCCCCTGATGGAGGGCCATAGAGCGAATTTCTTAAGAACAGTCGCTGAGCCATACACTCTCTACTTGAAGATTTAAAATGGATGCCCAACGCTATCGACTGTGACAGAGTTCGGTCAAGAGCCCTAACACAATCCTGACAATTCAACACGCCCCGACAATTAGGCACCTTTGCCAGAAGCATTTACTGCGGGTACAGCCATCAGCGCCGTCAATATTCCTAATAAAACCAGAGCCGCGAAAATATCTCCAGAGATGAGTTGGGCTTGATACGCGTACGATGCAGCCAATATTTCCATCGCCCCGCGAGCGTTGAGCAGAAAACTGAACTTTATCGCCTCAGAAGAATCTACTCCCGCAAAACGAGTGAAAATATAAGTTCCTACTAATTTTGAAGTTACGGCCGCTACAAATATCAGTAAAAATGTTTTCAAAGAGAATAAACCGAGGATATCGATCTTCCATCCTAACACAATGAAAAACACGGGAGCCAAAATCCACATCTGCACTGAAATTAAGTGCGTATCTCTTGGGAATTCTTTCCAACGTCCCAAAGCCATGCCAATGAAAAAAGCCAGCACCACCCAATGACTCATCAGCCATCCGACAACATCTTCTTTGGGAAGAAGAAACGCCAACACCACCCAAGCCACGATGTCGCAAAGACTCGCTACCGTGATCGTTCGGCGAGAAAGACGCGAGCCGTACAAATTTCGTTCTTTCAAAATTTGAATTACGATGGGTAGCGCTGAAATCGAAAAGGCTATTGCCAAGAACCAGTTTCGCTCAAACAAGAAATAACCCGTAAAAAATGGAATGACGAAGCTTCCGATAAACGAAAGAGCGTAAAACCGCGCATCCTTGCGAAGATTGACAAACTGAAGTTCCCAACCGGCCAGAAAAAGAAAACCGGCTCCAGCCACTTGCGCTAACTGGGGCATCCAAGAAGGCATCGTAATATCGGTGACGCCAGGCCCTAAGCACAAACCCAAAACAATCCAAATAATTAACTTCACGACAAACTCTTTCGCTTAAAACCGACAGTAAGCCTATTTAATATCAGCTTTTTGAAAAACTGATTCAAATCAATTTTACTGAAAGCGACTAACCTTCATGAGGATTTTGCGCGATTGAAAGTAGACCCTCCGGTGATAAGACCTCAATCGTCTTGGCTGCGACTCGAGATATGAAACCTTCTTGTAGGCATGATAGGATCTTGCTGACAGAACTCTCCTTAAGATCACGACTTGATGTGCGTTTACAGATCTTTCTTTTTTCGTGATTTACGATAGGCAAATACGCTTAAAGAAATAACGGAAAACGCGATTGCAAGAAAAAGATAAATGCGCCCTTCGGCCGTATCGTCTTCAGCAGATTTAATACCAAAATAGAAAACGGCGGTTTTCGTGACGAGTGTCGCTTGCAATAAAATCCAAATATAAGAAAAAAGCTCCCAAAAAATTTTATCTTCTTTGGTTTCAATTTTCTTTTCTTTTTTCAGAAGCCTTTGTTCGCCCCATTGATTTTGATGAAATTCGCGAATGATGGAAATCCAAGCCTTCTGAAATTCTTCCCGTGAAGGACCATGCACTTCAGACGCAAGTTTCTGCATAGCTATTTCGCGAAATTTCTGGATAGAATCCCGGCTCCAGTGGCCACCCGCACTTTGCCATAGATCTTGTGCAATGGATTTTTCTAAATCCGCTAGAAAATCCGCCCCTTCAACAGAAAGGTCTTTGTGCAGTTTGAATTCTTCTTTGAGGGAGTGGCCCATGCAGATTTTCTATCTTAAAGAAGATTATCTGACAAGCCACACCTCAACGTGGTCAGTAATTAGCGATCTTCGACGATGATTAACGTGCGATAGTTCACACGACGAATAACGTTTCCGCGACGATCTCGAGAAATCGTTCCATTTCGGTTGATCACAGGCACGAGGCCGCGCCCCTCAGTCTGAATACGGTTGAATACAAAAGCCGCGTTTTCATGTTGAAGACGCACGCAACCTCCGGATGCGCGGGATCCCAACTGTTTGTAAAGTCCCGGTGTTGTCGCATGAACGGCAATACCCCCGTTGAAAAAGACGGCGTAAGGCATTGGAGTCTTCCACGTTTCCGAATAATGATCTTTGTTCAACATATAGGGATAGAAATAACCCGTCGGAGTGACGGAAAAATAAGTACGACCACTTTTCGCGGTTTCCCATCTTTCACGTCCTGTAGAAACTAGCCAATCATAAGTTAAGAAGCCATTAAGATAAACTCGCATGCGTTGGGCACCGACACCGGCCGCCTTTTTGTTGATGATTAACACGACTCGAAATTCACGAAATACGTCCAGTGATTCCGTGCGAGCGATGTCGTCCACCGACTTAACGACAAGAGGAATTTCGGTGCGCGGGAAACCACTCTCTTCAGCGATTTCATCCGGTGACATCAAGTCATCAAGGGGTTGAGGTTCTAAGGACTCTTGTGCCTGAGCGTTCAGCGATAGCAACAACAAGAGCGGCAAAAGATATTTCTTCATGGTGTCTCCTTCATATTTTTCTGAGTCGTAAAAAGACCGGACTCAACGCTACCCTCGTGATGAATTGGGGCTCAAGACGATATTGTCTAGTTTGTCTGAATAAACTTTTGACGAGGTATTACGAAGGATGGCCGCAAAGGCAGCGTCTAAAAATGCAGATTCACGTTCACCGTGACACCCGGATTTCTGACGAAGTTTGTTTCACGGACAAAGTCGATATTGGGAATAATATCGTAATCCAGAATACGATTTAAAACGATGTGTCGCCATGTTACTGAAAAGTTGTAACCGGCCAACTGGTAATTAGGACGATTTGAAGAGGTCACAAAAATGGCATACGACAAGGAACGACTTTTTGAAAAACTCTGTCCTAAAGACACGCCATTGGTAACAGTAAAAATATGGGGACGACTTTGGTAATCCCCTTCATTGATCAAAGTCACTGAGTACTTTGCGCTCAACGGCCAGTTGAAGTTAAGAGCTTCAAAAATTCCCGCACCCTTTCCTGGAGTCGCGTAAAACTCAAGTTCCGGATTGATACGATAAGTTTTCTCTTGAACGATTGTTTCAAACTTCAAAGAGTGCGATATCGCCGGCGTTCCTTCAAAAGTGATCCGCGGCTGAAATGAAGTTCTAATGTCGCCCATCCTTTTGAATAGACTTAATGAAGCTCCGTAGTTTCTTTCGCGCGGCTCGGTACGAAGATACTTTGTCTTCGCATCTCTTTCTTCATTTTCATCATAGCTGGTAAAGGTCAGTTGCCAGTACTCTTCCACATTCGGAAGACGAAGATCGATATTAAAGTTGAAGGCTCCGGAAGTACCGTCAAGCTCGGTGTAATAACCAGAAGATTCTAAGGTCACGACAGTTTTGTTCGGACGCTCAGTGTATCGTTCCCCCGCTAAAAACACATCCAAACCGTCGGCCACGCTATCCAACCATTCTGACACGTTGACGTTTTGCCGAATGATGGTTTCCTCAATAGTTTCGGGGGCGGCTGAACTTGAAACCGAATACACCAAAACTCCAAGACATAAAAAGGCCTTCCACGAAGTGAAGTTCCTTTTACTTGAAAATTTTGATTGTATTTTCTCGCTCAAAATTTAATCTCCCTATATGGACCACTGTAAACTAATTTCTGGTATCTTGTCCTTTATTTTGTTGTTTTCTTTCGTTGAAAACGCACACGCCTATATTCCTCAAAGAGGCAACGTCCACACATCCATTGGTCCCTATTTTTATCGCACAAATTATGACGGTGAAGGCTCTTCACCGGGCTACAACACGGGCGTGAACTGGGTGATCATCGGTGATGTGAACGAGCGCGGAAGTCTAGAGTTTACAACAACCTTCATGAACAAAAGCTTCGTCGGAAGAGATGATGGCTATGTCGTTATTGAAGAAACACAAGTGGTTCATGCCGCTGCCGGGTATCGTCGCTGGTTTGGCGAGCGCTACAGTGCCGTGATGTCGCTGTATACCTCGTACCCTCTGGGAGATTCAGAAAAAATCTACAACACATTCCCCGGTACACCCGTCACAACATACGCACAAGAAAATGCAGAGACGGGCCTGGATTTCGGTCTGCAAGCAGAACTGTGGTCCCGTGGACGTTACGCTTTCACAGCCGAGGGACGATACTCTTGGTCTTTAACAAAAAAGCATGACGAGTTTTCCGATCAATATGGTTTTATGATTGTCCTGCGCTATTTCTTTCAAGGACAGAATACTCCCCGCGAAGATATTGACCTCTTAAAATAAAAAAGCCCCAGCTTTTCGAGCTGAGGCTTCGCAATCTAACAAATTACCTTATTAGTAAGATTTCGCGAACAAAACCCACTTCGTTGCTGGCTTACCAGAGAAGATGCAGTTTCCAGTGACCGCTTCTTGTTGCAAAGGAGCACAACGTGGCGTCACTTTTAGTTTCGCCAACAATTCATGACCCATTCCCTCTTCACACCATGGCACCATCGCAAAGCCCGGAGCTGAAGCTTCGTCGCCTGAGAAATACTTTTCAAAGTCTTGCAATGAAGTGATGCGCTTGATGTTATCATCACGGAATTTTTTCGCTCTTTCAAAAAGTCCATCTTGGATTTCTTGCAGAAGATTTCCAATATTCGCGACGAAATCGGCTTTCGTTTGAGACGCTTTTTCTTTAGGACCGCGATCACGGCGACCTACGAAAACCTCTCCCTTAGCCATATCACGTGGACCGACTTCCACACGCACAGGAACACCTTGCTTGATGTACTGCCATGCTTTTTCTCCGCCACGCATATCGCGATCATCAATCTTCACGCGCACTGCGGATCCAGAAAAGTTTTGTTGTTTAAGTTCTTTGGACAAAGTTTGCACATACTCAAGAACTTGTGCTTTTTCTTCGTCATTGCGATAGATCGGGATGATCACCACATGCAAAGGCGCAATTTTCGGAGGTGCCACAAATCCGTTGTCATCACTGTGGGTCATGATCAAACCACCGATAAGACGAGTTGAAACACCCCAGGATGTTGTCCATGCGAACTCTTCTTTACCTTCCGCACTCAGGTATTTGATCTCAGAAGCCTTAGCAAAGTTTTGACCCAAGAAATGCGAAGTCCCCGCTTGAAGCGCTTTACGATCCTGCATCAACGCTTCGATCGTATAAGTGTCCACCGCACCTGGGAATCTTTCGTCCGGCGTTTTCATACCTTTAATCACTGGCATCGCCATGTATTGTTCAGCGAAGTCAGCATAGACATCCAACATTTGCAGAGTCTCTTCTTGCGCTTCTTTTGCCGTGGCATGAACGGTATGGCCTTCTTGCCATAGGAATTCAGCCGTTCTTAGGAACATGCGTGTGCGCATTTCCCATCTCATGACGTTACACCATTGGTTCACCAAGATAGGAAGATCGCGATAAGACTTCACCCACTTAGCAAACTGGTGGCCGATGATGGTTTCGGAAGTAGGACGAATGATAAGTGGCTCTTCAAGCTCACCGTCGGGAACTAACTTGCCTGTGCCATCGCCTTTAAGACGGTGATGAGTCACAACGGCGCACTCTTTAGCGAAACCTTCGACGTGGGCCGCCTCTTTTTCCAAGAAGCTAAGAGGAATCAACAATGGAAAGTAAGCATTCACATGACCGGTGTCTTTGAACATACGGTCTAGAACAGCTTGCATGTTTTCCCAAACAGCATAGCCCCAAGGTTTGATCACCATGCAACCACGGACCGGAGAGTTTTCCGCCATGTCAGCTGCTGTGATCACCTGTTGGTACCACTCAGGATAATTTTGTGCTCGTGTAGGAACAATCGCTGTATCTGCCATCTGTCTTCTCTTTCTTAATTGTCTTTAGTATCGATACCGTAGGCTTTGATCTTTCTGTGAAGATAACTTCTTTCCAGACCAATCACTTCTGCTGTCTTACTGATGTTTCCGCTATTTTCGGAAATCTTACGAAGCAGATAATCTTTTTCAAACTGAGCGCGGGCCTCACGGAATGTGGAAAGGTCCTGCATCTCGACTGCTTTTTCATCGTCTTTGTCGATAAGCCCTGCAAAACGCAAGTCATGGACGTCGACGAACTCTCCCGGAGTCAAAATATACACGCGCTCGATAAAGTTCTTAAGTTCGCGCACGTTTCCAGGCCAAGTGTAAGCAATCATTTTTTCGATCGCTTTTTCAGAAAAAACTTTTTTCGGATAACCGCTTTCGCGAGACACATTGTCAGAGAAATAAGACACCAACACAGGGATGTCTTCCATGTGTTCACGAAGTGCAGGAATGCGGAAAGGAATAACGTTCAGACGATAATAAAGATCTTCGCGGAAGCGCCCCTCCTTAACCTCTTTCTCGAGATCTTTAGAAGAAGCAGCAATGACACGAACATCATTTTCGATCAGTTCGTTACCACCAACGCGGGAGTATTTCTTTTCATCAAGATATTTTAAAAGTTTCGCCTGACATTCTTTGTTCATCTCGCAGATCTCTGCGATATAAAGCGTCCCACCTTGGGCTAGATCAAGTTTGCCTTTTTTTACTCGGTCTACGCCGGGCATAGCTCCCTTTTCGATACCGAAAATTTCGGAATCAAGAAGGTCTTCCGGGATACCACCGCAGTTGATTTCAACAAACGGACGGCTGGCACGCGCGCTCATGTAATGCACGTTTTGCGCAACAAGTTCTTTACCCGTGCCCGCCTCACCTTGAATTAACACCCAAGAGTTTGTTGGTGCCACACGCGCGATGATTTGTTTCGTCTGCATGATCGAAGCCGCTTCACCGATAAGCGCGATGGACTTACGAAGTTTATTTAACAACAACGCTTTTTCTTCTTTTTGTTGTTGGTAACTAAGAATGTTTGAAATCACGATCAGGATCTTATCCATGGAAAGTGGTTTTTCGATAAAGTCCCAAGCGCCCAGCTTTGTTGATTTCACCGCCGTTTCAATCGTTCCGTGACCCGAGATCATCACGAACTCCAACTGCGGAAATTCTTTACGAGCCATTGTTAGAACTTCGATACCATCGTACTTGCCGGGCATCCAGATATCTTGAAACACAATATCAGGTTGAACTTCGCGGATAGCTTTCAGTCCGGACTCTCCATCATGAGCTAAGAAAACTTGATAGCCTTCGTCTTTCAAAGAAGCCGAAAGCACATCACGAATCGGAGCCTCGTCATCAATAATCAGAATTTTTGTATTTTGAGCTGTCATCTAGGACCTCTTTCTACTCGCCAGCAGGTTTCCAAGCACCCACTTCATTGACTGGCATTTCGATCACCATCTTAACCCCTTTGGGTTCATTGGCTGTCGCACGAATGAATCCATTATGATCTTCGATGATCCTTTTCACAATGGCTAAGCCTAGCCCAGTTCCGCCTTCTTTTGTAGAGTAGTATGGCTCAAAAATGCGACTTCGATCTGCCGCAGGAATACCTTCACCATTGTCTGACACCGTCAAACGCACAGTTTTGATGTCCTTGTCGTATCGAGTCACGATTTCCACTGTGGCCTGTGGCTCTTTTGCAACAGCCGAAACCGAGTTATCAACCAAATTGACGATCACGCGCTTGATCTGATCGGGGTCAAACTTGAAGTCCGGAAGGTCACTGTCCTTTGAAAATAGGAACTTCACATTTCCATGGGCCTGACGATAAAGCCCCAAAGATTCTTCGACGACGCTATTCAGATTCGCCACCACGGGGCGCGCCTGAGGCAATCGTGCAAAGTTACTGAACTCATTCACCAGATTTTTCAAACCGTCCACTTGCTTCACGATCATCGTCGTACATTCGCTGAAAGCCGGATCGGTGATAGAAGCACCGAATTTTCTTTGCAAGCGTTCGGCAGAAAGCTTGATCGGCGTCAGAGGATTTTTAATCTCGTGAGCAATACGACGAGCCACTTCCGTCCAAGCGGCCGCACGCTGCGCATTTGCAATCGGAGTCAAATCGTCAAACACCAAGATCTTACCCATCTCGTGCCCTTTTTCATCCTTCAAGATCGAAAGAGTCATTAAGAGAGGTAAAGCCTCCCCTTGGACGTTCAGACGAAGTTCTTTTTGGATACTTTCAACTTTGTGATCGGCCATGGTCTTCTGCAGTTCAGCGAAAGTGCGGAAGTATTCCAAAGTCAGAAGATCACGAACAGATTTCCCAATGTATTTTTCAGGATCGATCTTCAACAGATGAGCGGCGTGACGATTGATTGTCGTCACAAACCCGTGTTCATCGACAGAGATCACCCCCGCACTGACGTTTTTCAGAACTGTATCGGTGTAGCGCGCATGCTGATCTAATTCTTCCAGAGTTTTTTCCAAGGTCACGGTCATTTGGTTGAAGCTTGAAATCAAATCATTGATCTCTTCAGAGCCCGCTTGAATCTGCAACGGAGTGTAATCCCCTCCCGCGACACGTCGGGTGGCGCGTCCTAGCTGCACGATAGGAATGGAAAGCTGCTTTGCCAGATAGAAACCAAACCATGTCGCCGCAAGCAAGATCACAAAGGTCATGAGGACCAAGATGTACAGATAGATTGATTTCAAAGGATATTCGAGCGGGTTGATATCTCGAAACTCGTCATAGGCTGTTGAGATGTCATTCATCTTAGAAATGAGCGACAGCGGCAAAAAGCTGGATACGACGATGGCCCCTTTTTCTGCACCCTCTTGGACAGGTACGATCACGCGCACCAAATTCCCGTCTCCAAATTGATGGATGATGCTGGCTTCAGCTTGCAGCTTAATCCCTTTTTGCAGGAACTCGAGTGACACGGCCGGCACGTTAGGGACGGTATCATCTTCCGCGGCAGAAACAACGCGCTTACCGAATAGCGAAGGATAATATTCCACTGCATCCAAGCTGAACTCTTCACGCAGGTTTTCAATGCGCTTTTTAATCTCATTCGGACTTCTTACATTGCGAATGGAATCCGCGATTTTGTGAGCGAAGTGGTAATTGTCTTTCTTTGCATTGAAATAATAAGCGTTCGTTACTTCGATGGAGCTTTTTAAAACGCCCGCCATCTTGGCGCTAAACCACTTATCAAAACTGGAATTGATATAGAAAACCGAGATGATGAACATCAGCACTGTCGGAACAAAGCTGAAGGCTACGAAGGCGGCGATCAATTTTGCCTTGAGGCTGCTACCGAAAACTTTCCCCTGCCTTTCAACGAAAACCTTCACGACATTGCGGAAGATCATGAAAAGCAGAAGCAACAACAGGATGATATTGAAGTTTACCAGACCGAAGAAAAAAATACTGTGAACGAACGGAAGCTGTTGGCTGGTCGCGAAAAGACGGATTTCAAACCACGTCAGAAGACCAAATAAAAACGACACCAAAAGAACTAAAAAGATCTCGCGGCGTCGTTTCTTAAATTCCTGAGGACCAGGAGGCTGAAAATCGTCATTTACAGGGGTGTTTTCCATCACCCCATGCTAGATTACTTTTTCGCTTTTTTCTTCTTTTTTTGTGTTTTTGATGCGGCTTTCGAGGACTTCGCCGCTTTAGGTTTGGCCATCATTAATGCCGTTTTCAAAGTCGCAGGAATCTCTTGAGTCAAACCAATCATTTCCATTACCACTTGAGCCGCTTCTTCACCTTTATTCCCGTGAGCACCGCCAGCGCGAGCCAACGCCTGCTCTTCGTTTTCAGTCGTTAGCACGCCAAAACCGATGGGTTTTTTGTAATCAAGCATCAAACGAGTGATACCGTCAGTCACAGAGTTACATACATAGTCATAGTGAGAAGTTTCACCACGAATCACGGCACCCAAAGCGATAACACCGTCGCAACCGGCATCAAGAAAAGCTTGGCAAGCCAAGGGAAGCTCGACCGCGCCCGGAACCAAGGCTGCGAAAATTTCAACGCCTTCGCAAGACTCAAGGTAAGAGATAGCGCCCTCTTCCAATTTTTCAGTGATTTCATTATTAAAACGAGCCGTTACAACTCCAACTTTAAGTCCCATTACTTGTGCCCCTTTACATTTTCAATAGCTACGATTTCTACAATTTCAATTCCGAAGGCTTTGAGGCCGACTTTCTTTTCTGGCTTGTTCGTCAAAAGACGAATTTTGTGAGCACCGATTTCGCGCAAAATTTGTGCGCCGATGCCATAATCACGTTCATCCATCAAGGGAGTTGAAGGACGAACATCTTCCATACCGATAAGGACATTCAATTCCTGCGCAAGACCTTGGGTGCGGTTGTTTCCACGAAGCAAGACAAATGCGCCGGAGCTTTGCTCATTGATAAGCTTGATACTTTCAAGAACCGTCGAAGCGCCTCTTTGCAAGACGGCCATAAAGTCTCGGGTGAAATTATCCACATGAACGCGTACCAAGGTTTCTGTATCCGGTGTGATTTCACCTTTTTGGATAACCAAGTGTTCAAGCCCGTCTACGGTGCTTCTAAAAACACGCGCTTTCAAGCCTTCGCCGAAAGAGGCTGGCAAATCAACACTGGCCAACTCTTCGACCAATGTTTCATTGGCCAAACGATAAGCGATCAAATCAACGATGGTTCCGATTTTGAGATTATGTTTTTTTGCGAACTCTTTAAGATCTCCAACTCGGGCCATGCTGCCATCGGGATTCATGACTTCGCAAATCACCGCTGCGGGATTCAATCCTGCAAGACGAGCTAAATCTACGCTGGCCTCGGTGTGACCGGCACGTTTAAGAACGCCCCCTTGTTGAGCACGAATGGGGAAGATATGTCCCGGCATGTGAATATCGGAAGGCTTTGCATGAGGATTCGCAGCAACACGAAGAGTGTGAGCGCGGTCCGCTGCAGAAATTCCTGTCGAGATACCTTCAGACGCTTCAATGCTGACAGTGAACGCCGTTTTGTTCGGCGCAAAGTTCATATCATCACGAACCATCAGTGGCAGTTGAAGGCGTTCGATTTGCTGTGCGGTGACCGTCAAACACACAAGACCACGAGCCTCGGTGATCATGAAATTCACCGCTTGAGTTGTGACGTGATCTGTTGCCAGGATCAGATCACCTTCATTCTCGCGATCTTCGTCATCCACAAGGATGACCATTTTTCCGTTACGAATGTCTTCGATGATTTCAGGGATAGTATTAAACGACATTAGTCTTTCCTTACTTCAAGAGAGCGCTGAATCGCACGAGCCATATAGTCCGGCTCGACATTCACAGAAGAACCTTTTTTAAGTTCACCTAAATTAGTCCGTTTGATTGTTTCCGGAATCAGACACACCGACACGGTGTTGTCTTGGAGCTCATTCACCGTCAGACTGACGCCATTCAAAGTGATGCTACCCTTCTTCCACACAAACGGAAGAATGCTGTCTTTTACTTTTACGTCGATGAAAAGAGATTCACCTTCAAGGTCGGAACGAAGAACTTCACCCAGGCTGTCCACATGACCTGTCACCAGATGACCATGGATACGATCCCCAAAACGAAGAGACCTTTCCAGATTCATTTTTTTACCAATCCAGCTTTCCGGATTCCAATTCAGAACTTTGATGGTCTCTGCAGCTAAGGCAAAGGTCATTTGCTCGTCATTGAAAGCTTCCACGGTCAAGCAAACCCCATCACAGGCGATGCTGTCGCCAAGCTTTATATCGTTGAATTCACTAGGTTTTTTAACTTGAATTCGGTAGGCATTATCGAGTTCCTGAGAACTCAAAATAGGCATCACCGATTCTACGATTCCTGAAAACATAAGGGCCTCGGTTTGATGCCCAGGAAACTACACTTTTGCCCTCGGGAAGGCAAGGAATCCATCCTAGATCTCAGACCTTGTCCGAGGGTTCGGACAGAGCCGAGTCATTTTCACCGCCATCTCAAATATAAAGCCATCTGAGGCGTCCGAAATCAGGAACGCCAAATGCTCTAGGGGATATCGCAATTCAAACTCATAAAAGGAGTAAGTAATGAATCCATTTAAAACAACAGTCTTATCAATGAGCCTGATGGCTGCTCTTTCAGCCTGCGCTCCCCAAAAAGAAAGTGCCCCCGCAACTCCGGACACGAAACAAGTCAGTATGAATTCTGATATCTACGTGAACGGTGAAAAAATGGGCGAAATCCATCGCCAAGTGAAAACTCAAGACGAGATCGACAAACTCAAAGAGAAAAAACGCTCTTCGTCTCTTATCCCCCTTCCCGTTTCACCCGAATTGTCTGCTTCCGTTTTCAAACTCACAGGTCAGTCGGTGGAGGATCAGTACTTGGTGGCTCCTCGTGTTTTCGTCTACAGCGGAAGCCGACTTAGTAAGCTTAGTAAAACCACCGACGGCAGCGTGGTGATTCCTTTTAATATCGCGTTGATTGACGGCCTCAGCCCTCGAATCCATACCGCCGGCGTTTCTGGCCCTACCCAGGAAATTCCTGAAGCTTTGCGTGTGAAAAGCTATCGTCAGCTTCACGAAGAAGTCGCGAGATATGCAGATAAGAAAAAAGAAGATTTCGCCTTGGCCGCGATCCCGGGTTGCGCTTCCAAGATCACAATCTCGGCGGCGGGTCAGAACTTCGATGTGACACCGGCGCATCTTTCAGATTCAGATTTTTGCGAGGTGAACAAACCGTTCACGGTGAACTTAAAGGTTCCCGAAAACATCGCTCGATATATTCTAGGTACAGCCTTAAGAGCGAATATGGTGGATGTGATTGTCAACTATGCGGTGACCGCACCGGTTCCTGTCAGCGAGTTGTCGGTTCGCTTCGACAAACAAAAAGTCTACGATGCCATCGTTATGAATCTTCAAGCGTCTTATCCTCCCTACGGAGAAGCCGAAGTAGAATACGCCGTGGAAAAAGCGATGAAGTCCATGAAGATGAGCATCCATATTCAGGGTGACTACAACGAACAAATGAAGCTTATCGTGACACAAGCTATCGCCACATTCTTTGAAAAAATGCCGCCGAATCCCGAGCGTCCTTCTGCAGGCAAGTGTCAAAAAATGGTGTGCCTGACTGTGAAACAAGTGAAATTCGAACATCAAGAAAAGTTTGAAGTCCAATGGGCGCAATTAGAAAACATGCGCATGGAAAAGGTCTTCCGTCTCACTTCAAAACTGCAACCTGTAAATGATGAGCAAGTGACTATCGGTAAAGACGCCAGCATCGGTGCTGCAACGGCGACGGAGTTTTCAAATAAAAATGCGAACTCTGCGACCAACCCGTTGAATGTTTACAGTGTCGGTATTACACCCCAAAAGGGAGATACGGTTTACTTCAGACCTACTTTGTACACTTGGGAAAGACGTAAGCTCGAGCAAGAAGTTCAATTCAATAGTAAAGTTTGGAGACAATGCACAGGTCGCGTAGGAATTGAAAACAGTTGCAGCTATACGACACGCCACGAGTATTGGTATCGAAAGGAATATCTCGGTCAGGACATTTGGGTAAGCACGGTGAATCCTCTTGGCTCCATCCCTCAGTTCTTAAATGGTGTGAAGCTGTACTTCAGGTTTGCAAATGGTGAGCAAATGACCTGCCCTCTTGAAGACCTTTACGGAACAAATGAAGACGGCCGTCGCACAATTCAAATTGAGAATACGCCAAACTGCCCTCTCTTCGACGTTGAAAGAAAAGTAATTACGAGCTTTGGACTTATCAACGATATTAAATTAGATGCGATCACTTACACAGCAGGAGAAAGATATGTGACAGATTATGGTCCGGGCCATAACACGTACACAGAAAAAGTTTACAGTCCTACAGTCTATCTTGCGGGACAATTAACACTCTTGGGGGGCTCGTTTATTTCGGGAAGCTCGGTTCCCTAAAAAAAAGGGAGAGTCGATGACTCTCCCTTTTTTATTTTTGGCCTAAGTTATTTTTAGCGACCTGGCTTTGTGGAGGCACCAGAACCTGGGCCTGGATTCACGGGAGTTACCGGAGTCACCCCTGGATCCGCAGGTTTGTAATCAGCGGCGTGGAATTTGAAAAGTTTTACTTTCGCACCAATCACCGCGTTGTCATCGTTTTGTTCAATCACACGACCGCGGGAAATCTCGTCGCCGACCCAGTCAATCTCGATTTTCGCCACGGCCGAACTTGCTTGCGCACCACCACCCAGATAGCGAGAGTTACAAGGCTCACCTTCCCAATAATAGTCTTCATTATACACTAGCAACTGGTCGCCAGCTTCTAGCTTCACGTCAGAACCACCTACGATAATAAGATGCGTGTCATGATTCGCCATCACGCGCGTGTACCACTCTTCAGATTTTAGTTGGTCATTCAAAGATGTCACACCTAGGTTCAAGGCATTCTTCGTCACATTCGCTAGTGGTGTCTGATAATAAGCACTTGGTCCCAATGTGAATGCGCCGAAATTAAGGCCGAAGCTGACTTTGGTTTTAGTTTGTTTGGAAGTTACGTTGGCCGCCGCCATCACCTTTGAAGTTAAAGGACGTGTCGCGACCATAGACAAATCAAGCTGTGCCCATTCTAAGTTGATGCCGGCTGACGCCAAACCATTTGTTGGATAAGCACCACTTGGATTAAAACCTAAAGTGATACCGCCTCCGCCAATCAATTCAAATGAATTCACAGAGCCTGAGATCTTAGCTTGTGGAATGTTGACCATACACCATGCCGTCTTCGCATATTGCACGCTGTAGTTGTCTTTACCTGCAGCTTCCGAAAAAGCCTTCATCATTTGACCATCTGTTTTAGTCAAATTGAAGAAACCAACATCACCCGTTGTCGCTTGCGATGGAGGGACCGCAATTGGTGGATTGTATTTTAAAGTGAATTCTTTGCTGTCTAAAAGCACGCTGTAGATCTGTTGATTTGCGACGAATTGGAAGTCGAAAGCAGTTCCACCTGGAAACATCACTGAACTAGAACGGATGGAGCCCAGCTCAACAATCTTTTTCAAAGCGCGAGGTGGTGTTGCCACCGGTTGTTGTTGTTCACACTTCTGATTACCCATTGTCATGGCAGCGCCCGCCACCAAGATCGTTGCTTTAAAAATCTTCTTCGATATATTTTGTGCTTTCATGAGTCCATCCCTTTCCACTCATTGCGCCCATCTGCGATACAGGCACAGTATACGGAGTAAAAGAGCTAGACCTTAAACTTGCGCTAAGTGTTCGAAGCGACTTGCAAAAACAAAACCGATATCACCTTGAGACACGCTAAGTATCTGAATTTAAAGACAACCTAAAAAATTCGCATTTACCAAAAAAATTATGTGTGTCGAAACTTTGGACTCTTTCACCAAACATTTTACGGTCTGTTCGTAGAGTGAACACTCGAGTTGTCGAAACATTGTTCAGAAAATTTTGAAATGAAAAGTCTTCGGAAAAATCTTCCAAACACAATCTTAACTTTCAGATTCAAGGCGTGTGTGTTTTAAAGCGAGCACGAAGAAGGAGATCCTATGAAAACTTTGGTTCTTATTTTCACTCTATTAATGGGCTTCTCGGCACAAGCAAACACGGCCTGTCTTTCAGAAGACCAAGCCCGTGAACAAATGCTTTTAAAAGAATCGACAGTGCTAAAAGCGCTTCATCAGAAAGCCGGAGTCCGTATTTGCAGAGGCACTCCGAACCAAGGATGCATCACTAAAACTCACTTCGTAAAAGCTATTTTAGCCTCAACATGGAATGAGTATCATCAGGCGTTTGTCTCTAACACTCTGTACGGTTGGGATTGCGCCGCGGGAGCCTCTTGCTGGTTGCAAGTCGGCATTTCTTGCCAAGGTGATGTTAGACTTGTTGAAACTGGCGACTAGAAACTTCCGCCGCCAGACAATGTGATGAAGTACTGCACTTCATCCTTTCCTAAAACAAAGTCATTTTTATCGGTGCGGTCTTCCAAATAATGGAAGGCCTGCACGCCACCACCGATACGCAGTCCACCGAGTCCAAAAGTGATTCCTGCTTTTCCGAAGACGGCATTGGATTTTTCGGTCGCTACACGCAGACCGGGACCGGCGAAAAACTCAACACCGAAAGCGCGATTCTGCGTATATAAATCATAATTAAACAAAGCGGCTGAATCCAAACCGTAGACCGTTTTGATTTCAGTTCCAAACTGAGTGAACAATGAGTTGCGCCAGTTCAACCAATTTGTCGCGTAGTAATTAAGTCCCAAATGAATTTCCGAATAAGTTTCGCCGTCACGAGTTCCCGAAGAACCACTCAGGTCATAAGTAAAGCGGCTTTGCGCAAAGGAAGAAATAGAAACAAAAAAACAAACGACACTAAGTAAAATAGAGTTTTTCATAAAGAATATTGTGCGGACGGGCCTAAATGAAGGTCAAACTCTTTTTTGTTCGCGCGTGCGCACCAAATACACGACGATCGCGATGTTCACCAGAGTTATAAGCACCTTAATCCACGAAAAATGAAATATCAGTTCGTAGAACTCGTAAGGCAGGTAAATGCCTCCAGACAAAATTCCTAGCCATTGAGCCCAGGCTTTTTCACGCCAAAGTCCGAAAGCTTCAAGCCAGCGCATAAAACAATAGGCGATGATTCCGATAGCTAGAAGATGGATGTTTTGTTCGGTAATACCTGAAATATATTGAGCCAGTGGCTTAGGAATTTGGTGATGGGCATTAAGTCCCGCATGCGCTAGGAAATGTTCACCGACATGTTGGGCTCGATAATGCAAGAACTCTAAAAAGCCGAGGCCTGCTGTCAGCACCGTCAATCCCTTGAGGAATTCAAGCAGAGCAATGACTTGCAGGCCCGACATAGATTTACCTCTTAAAAGCTCAGTTGTTGACCGTTCCCTTTAACATGAACAGTATCCCCTGCTTTTACTTTGCCAGAAATAATCTCTTTGGAAAGCGGATTCAAAAGTTCTGATTGAATCGCACGTTTTAGAGGTCTGGCGCCATAAACCGGGTCGTAACCTTTCTTTGCCAAGAAATCGACCGCGCTTTGATCAAAATCAATATTGATCTTTTTCGCTTTCAATCTTTGTGCAACAAGGTCCAACTGCACTTTCACAATGCCGGAGATTTGTGATTCACCCAATGAGTGGAACATCACGATCTCGTCAATACGATTTAAAAATTCAGGGCGGAAACGTTCGCGCAAAGCCTCGTTGACGGCTTCACGTTTGGCGTTTTCATTCATGCCTGGATCCAAGATAGACTGCGAGCCCACATTGGAAGTCATGATCAAAACCGTATTCTTAAAATCAACCGTGCGACCTTGACCGTCTGTCAAACGGCCATCATCCAAGACTTGCAAAAGAATGTTGAAAACATCCGGATGCGCTTTTTCGACTTCATCCAAAAGGACGACGCTGTAAGGGCGACGACGAACGGCTTCAGTCAGTTGACCACCTTCTTCGTAACCCACGTATCCCGGAGGGGCCCCGATCAAGCGAGCCACAGAGTGTTTTTCCATGTACTCACTCATGTCGATGCGGACCACGGCTTGTTCATCATCGAATAAAAATTCCGCCAAAGCCTTGACCGTTTCAGTCTTACCAACACCCGTTGGTCCTAAGAACATAAATGTTCCAATAGGACGATTCGGATCCGAGATCTCAGCACGGGCGCGGCGAATAGCATCAGAAACAATAGTCAATGCGTGATCCTGCCCCACCACTCGTTTCTTCAAAGCGTCTTCCATATTCAGAAGTTTTTGGGATTCGCTTTCAAGCATCTTGCTAACAGGGATGCCTGTCCACTTCGCCACCACTTCGGCCACGTCTTCCGGGCCGACTTCTTCTTTCAACATACGGCTTTCCGTCGTGCTCTTTTGTTCTTTGCTACGTTCTTCTAAGCCTTTGAGTTTCTTTTCAGCTTCGGGAAGTTTTCCGTATTTCAATTCAGCCGCTTTACCCAGATCGCCTTCGCGCTCGGCCCGTGACACCGCCAATTTCAAATCCTCGATGTCGGCTTTGAGCTTTTTAATCTGATCGATACCACCTTTTTCAAACTCCCACTGTTCACGCAAAAGTTGGTTTTGCGCGTTCAGCCTAGTGAGTTCTTTTTCGATGACTCCCAAGCGCTCTTTTGAACTTTCGTCTTTTTCTTTCTTCAATGCTTCTTTTTCAATACGAAGCTGCATCAGTTCGCGTTCAATTTTATCAATCTCTTCCGGAACGGAGCGTGTTTCAATACCAAGTTTACTTGCCGCTTCATCGATAAGGTCGATGGCCTTATCCGGCAAAAAGCGATTCGTAATATAACGATGAGAAAGTTTCACCGCCGACACCAATGCCGAATCTGTGATGCGAATACCATGGTGGACTTCATACTTTTCTTTTAGTCCGCGCAAGATCGTGATCGCATCTTCCACGCTCGGTTCTTCCACCATCACTGTTTGGAAACGTCTTTCAAGAGCCGCATCTTTTTCGATGTACTTACGATACTCATCTAAAGTCGTCGCACCGATACAGCGCAACTCTCCACGAGCCAAGGCCGGTTTTAAGAGCTGACCCGCGTCCATAGCGCCTTCGGTCTTACCTGCGCCCACTAAAGTGTGAAGCTCATCGATGAACAAAATAATCTGTCCATCGCTGGATGTGACTTCTTTGATGACGGCCTTTAGACGATCTTCGAATTCACCGCGGTATTTTGCGCCGGCGATCAAAGCCCCCATATCTAAAGACATCAATTTCTTACCGACTAAGTTGTCAGGCACATCGTGCTTAATAATTCTTAAGGCAAGGCCTTCAGCAATCGCCGTCTTACCCACACCAGGTTCACCAATAAGAACCGGGTTGTTTTTAGTACGACGAGAAAGAACTTGAACTACACGGCGAATTTCTTCATCCCTCCCTACGACAGGATCTAGCTTGCCTTCCGCCGCCAAAGCCGTAAGGTCGCGACCATACTTCTTTAATACTTCGTACTTGTTTTCAGGATCATCATCCGTGACTTTTTGGTTGCCGCGCATTTCCTGCAGGGCTTGTTTAATATTATCCGGAGTGACTTTATTCTTTTTAAACAGGCTGTTTAATTCCGTGTCTCCGCTTTTTAACATCGCTAAGAAGAAGTGCTCAGTGGAGATATAGGAATCTCCCCAGGCTTGGGCTTCATCTTCGGCCAATTTAAAGACCTTTTCTAATCTGGCACTGGCGAAAAGCTTTTGGCTGCCGCCTGTGACTTGCGGAAAACGCTCAATTTTGTTTCTTAGTTCTGTGAGGAATTGGGCCTGTTGCACGCCCACTTTATCCAGCAATCGAGGAACAATGCCTTCGGACTGCTGCACCAGTTCCATAAGAAGATGTTCTGGTTCGACAGAGGGGCTGCCTTTACGCTCAGCCAACTTTGCGGCCGCTTGCATGGCCTCCTGGCTTTTTCGCGTCATTTTTTCAATATCGTTGCTCATACAACCTCCATCTGGAATAAAGGATGAGTCTTATTTTAGCTTTGTCAATGGAGGGTTTTAAGAATGGCTGTGGGAATCGTAAATCCCAAGGGAAAAAACAAATCGCAGCCGCGAATCCACCCTTCTATTAAAAAAGACACTGTGAATCCTCAAGATTATCTGCGCTATGAAACACGCTTTTCTTGTGAGGACTGTTCCCACTTTGACGGCGAAAAAGTCGTTTGCACCATTGGCTACAACCCGCAAAACCACCTCCGTGCGGTCCAAACTCACCAGTACGAGACTGCGGGCAATATGGCCTTTTGTCGCTTCTTAGAAATTGACTGAGCCTTCGCCCAGAAAAATCCCCTTTTTCCCTCTGAAAGTATTGTATCTAAGTGGTTCAGGACCATCTTACGTCCTGAATCCTCGATCTATCGTTAGACTAGTATTGTAGAAAAAAGACAAAACCCGCCTGACGTCCTGTCAAGACATCGTCTCAAATCCCGATCAAATGTGTATCAATGATTCACTCAGAAGGAGTCAGAGAGAGAAGGTCACTCTCTCTGTGTAACCGAAAGGAGGGCCTTCAAGGATGAAATAGAAAAGAACAACAGATTGTTCACGGGCAGCGCCCAGTAGCTGAAGCCGAAAGGCGAAAGCGGACTAAGCCCAAAATGTTTTTATAAAGGAAAACGTTTAAACAAAAAGGCCATTTAATTAGCACAGACTCGGATGTCAGTGCTCGGCAAAGCAGAGTAGGTTCTGCCCAGCCAAAAAAACAAATCAAGGAGGGTATTGAAAATGAAAAATAAATATTAACGGAGGAATTTAAAATGGGAATGAGAGTAACAACTAACATCAGCGCGATCAATGCTCAACGTAACCTAGTTGGTTCACAAAGAGCGATCAACGACTCAATGGCGAAACTTGCTTCTGGTAGCCGTATCAATAAAGCGGCAGACGACGCAGCAGGTTTGGCGATCTCTGAAGGCTTGAAAGCTCAGATTCGTTCTGCAGCACAAGCTCAAAGAAATGCGAACGATGGTATCTCAATGGTTCAAACTGCTGAGGGTGGCTTGAACGAAATCGGTAACATCGTGGTTCGTCTTCGTGAGTTGGGAATCCAAGCGGCTTCTGACACTGTTGGTGAAACAGAGCGTGGCATGTTGAATAAAGAGGTTCAGCAATTGAAATCTGAAATTCAACGTATCTCTTCTGTAACTACTTGGGGTACTACTAAACTTCTAGATGGTTCATCTCCGAAGTTTGATTTCCAAGTTGGTTTGTTCAACAACGCTGAAGAAGATCGTATCTCTTTCAACGCTGGTGAGAACGTTGCAACTTTGGACGCTCTTGGATTGAGTGGTGTAGACTTCTCTTCTAAAGAAGGCGCTCAAGATGCTCTTGCAATGCTTGATAATGCTCAGACTTCAATCTCTGGAACTCGCGCTAACCTTGGTGCCCTTCAGAACAGATTGACTTCGACTGTTGACAACTTAGGTGTTGCTCAAGAGAACTTGTCTGCAGCTAACAGCCGTATCCGTGACACAGACGTTGCTCAAGCATCTTCAGAGATGACTCGTAACAACATCTTGTTGCAAGCTGGTACTTCAACATTGGCTCAAGCTAACCAATCTAACCAATTGGCTCTTAAGTTGATCGGTTAATTGCGCTAGGCGCATAGAGTGCAGGGCAACGCCCGAAACTGAAGTAGCGCTTAAAAACGTAACTTACTAAAAACCCGATGAGTTCGCTCATCGGGTTTTTCTTTTTTTGACCAAGCACTGACACCAAAAGAATCTGCTTAGCGAACAAAGTTTAGACACCACCCTGTCCAAGATTTGACTTCTTCAAAAAACTGTAAAACTTATTTACCAATAATTTCAAATATTTAGCTCAAGTATCCAGGAATTTCCGCCGAAAATATGTAAGAAGCATGGAGGAATTCTATGAACACGGCGCAAACAGCAAGATTACTGGTGATGGCATTGATGACGACATCCCTACTTGCAGCCTGCAGCAAAGGCGGCTTTGAGACTTTGGCTACGGACGGCAATTCAGGCCAGGGATCTGTGACCCCCGGCGATGATTCTGGCCAAGGCACTCCCCCGCCTGTCCCCAGTGAATTTGATAAATTAGATATGAATGCTTATGTTGGCAGCGGCACTTATGAAAATGAACAGGTGCTGGCGTTGGACAAGGCCAATAAGGCACTTCTTCTTTATCTTCCTTTGCCTCCTGGACCTTTCAGTTCCGTGTACATTGATGTTCCGAGCGTCAAAGGTGTTTCCATTAAGACCGTTCTGGACTCGCAACAAAAGGCTCGCGTCGCCGTCAGCATTCCGCTGCGCCTCATCGTGAAGGACAAGGTGACGCTGCCTCCGGCAACGACTTTGCCTGATGGTCGGACATTACCAATGATGCCGAGCGGAGAATACCCTTCCCTAGCCCTGGGTCTTAATCAAAACTCTAGCAACAAGATCTACCTTTATTTGGGAGTAAATGCAGTGGGCCTTTTTGTGGAAAGCTCTTTCTTTCCGGAATATGTGGGCATAACTGCGCCGATTAAAAACCAAGCAGGTACTAGAACCTTGGGGTACTTTACCATCGTGCCTAAGCAAGGCGTTAACAACGGCGGTTTGTTCCTGTCTTTCTTGATGCCGAATGACTTGGCTGCAATCATTGATGATCACTTGAGTGGTATTATCAACTAAACAAGACTCTAAAATTCTCATTCTAATTTTCTTTGCCTGCCCCCTTAAATGTCGCTAGTCTAAGGGGGCTAATCATTTTTGAACGAAGTTTGACTTCTAGCATTTTCAGGGAGCGATCAATGGCAAAGAAAAAAGCGAAAACAGCTAAGAAAGCCGCAACTAAAAAAGCAGCAAAAAAACCTGCTAAAAAAGCTGCTGCTAAAAAAGCAACTAAGAAAACTGCAAAACCAGCGAAGAAAGCTGCAACTAAAAAAGCAGCAAAACCCGCTAAAAAAGCTGCGACGAAAAAAGCCGCTACTAAAAAAGCAGCTCCCAAAAAAGCTGCGAAAAAGTCTGCTGCTAAAAAACCAGCTGCTAAAAAAGCGGCTCCAAAAAAAGAAAAAGTGGCTAAAGCCGCAGCCGTGGGCGCGGGTGCTGCTGAAGTATTGAAACCTTCCACTTCTCCGGCAGTTGAAGAAATCTCTTCTGATTTCGACGACGAAGCTGAAATGGACAACATGATCGACATCGAAGAAGAAGACACTGGTTCTGACGACGAGTGGGAAACTGAATCTGATGACGAAGACATGGAATCTGAAGACGAAGAAGGTTCTATCGAAGAAGACGAAGAGTCTGAAGACGTAACTTCATCTGACGATGATGATGACGACGAAGACGATGAAGATGAAGACTTCGGCGATGACGAAGGTTACTTCTAATTCTGAAATCTAAATAACTGCGAAGCTCTTTCTAGAAGATTTTATGAAAGAGCATTTGCGGAAAATATTTAAGATTGGAAAAGCGCTCTTTGATGAAAAACAAGAGCGCTTTTTTGTATCTGCGAGGGTCTTCTCCAAACGCCTCTGCCTTCATTCCTAAAGACCGAGCCATCGCTAAGGCTCGCGGTTGATGATACTCTGATGTTACAATCAAAACTCTGGGATATTTTTGAGGCATTAAAGGCCGGCTGTTTTGTATATTGTCCCAGGTGTTTTTGCTTTCCCCTTCTTCCAGAAAATCCGTGTAACCTTCCTTCGAGAGAAGGATTTTATAGACGGCCACTTCTCCCCGTTTTTCATCTCCAGAAAGTATAAGCTGCGCATGCGGCCAACGACTTTTAGCTTTTGCCGCATTGCTGGCGCGGTCGCGGGTCACCGTACTTTTCAAATCCCCATTCGCACCTAATAAAAGAATGTAGTCATAATCAGTCAGCGAGCCGTTGCGGGAAAATCCATAAACATACAGCTCGGCCGCTAGAATATAAAATAGGAGGATACCTAGAAGAGTCATGTCGATATTGTAGCGCGAAGTGACCGGTCTTTGTAGTCAACGCCCCTGGTTTTGTTTATGATTTTTATATGTACAAGCATCTTTACCAGCGTTTTTTAGAAGCCCATCCTCACGAACTTCATTTTGCCTGCCACAGTCATCACTATTGGCCGGATGTTTCTCGGGACGCTCATATTCAGTATTGGGATGATTCTGCTCGTTATGTCGATGACAAGTGGGCGCATATTTTTTCGGTGAAGGTGCCTCATGCGCAGCAGCTGATCGCCGAGGTTTTAAATATCTCGCATCCAGAGCAAATCGTTTTTGCCCCGAATACACACGAGTTTGTGTTTCGACTTTTAAGCTCTTTGGATTGGAAAAAGAATATCCGTATCTTAACGACGGATTCCGAGTTTTACAGCTTTGACCGTCAGATCAACCGTCTTTCCGAGATGGGAAACTTTGAGGTGATCAAAGTTCCGACCTTACCATTTGAAACTTTCCACGAAAGATTTGAAGCCGAGATGGCCCGCGGCACTTGGGATCTGATGTTCTTAAGCCATGTGTTCTTCAACTCGGGCTTGGTTTGCGATGTCCATCGCTTGGCTTTGAAAGCTCCTCAAGGAAGCATGTTCGTTATTGATGGATACCATAGCTTCATGGCTGTGCCTTTGGATTTTTCTTCCCTTCAAGATCGCGTCTTTTATATTGCGGGTTCTTATAAGTATGCTCAAGGTGGCGAAGGGGCTTGCTTTCTTTATGTTCCACCGCAGACGCGGCACCGCCCTTTTCATACCGGGTGGTTTGCAGAGCTTTCTCACCTTTCAGCGGTGGGCAATCAAGTGGGATATCCGCAAGATGCTCTTCAATATGCAGGAAGCACTATGGATTTTTCCGCACTTTACCGCTTGATTGCGGTTTTAGAGAAATTTAAATCTGAGGGTTTGAATGTCGCTAAAATCCATCAAGTGATCAAAGACAATCAACAGACCTTTTTAGCTTCTTTAGAAAAGATTCAACATCCAGTATTAAACCGCAAGAATCTATTTATCTCGGCGTCTGCCACCGCCGAGCACGGACACTTTCTGACTTTTGAATGTCCTAGTGTTGAAGCCACTCAGGCCCTTGTTCGCCAGCTTAAGCAAGCGAAAGTCCAAACGGATTCTCGAGCGACTCGGTTGCGTTTTGGATTCGGACTCTATCACGACCATAGCGATCTTTTAGAACTGGTGCACAGAATTGGGACTCTAGCATAAATTGCAACTGATGCTTTTTCCGCATCAGTTGCATTATCTATGAAGGCCGCCGCTTCCGAAATAAAGCATGATGTATTTGTTATCATTCTTTTGATACATATATAGTTGTTTCCTATTTCATTGCGGAAGGACGTAAAGGACGATAGATACTTCGTCATTAACAAAACGGAGTTATCCATGAAAACACTTTTATCTATCGCCTTGATTTTGGCCTCTACAACATCTGCATTCGCGGCTCCCGCTAAAGCAAAACAACCAGCGAACCTTGAGCTTTGCACTTTGGAACTTCATGAAGAAAGCGAAGAGCTTTTCATCGTTGAAGAGATCTTCGACATCAAAAAGGCAGCAAGCGCTACCAATTTTCAACTTGAAATGTTGAACGCCCACATGAACTACATCAGCTTCGAAGAACCTAAAGACTTTACTTTCGAAGAAATTAAAGACGTGTTCCAAAAAAGTTTCGACGATCTTTACATCCTAAAATTGACTTCTCGTAAAACCGGCAAGGTTTACTTGGAAACAAAATCGTATCCCGGTGACAACCCTTATGGATTGGTCTTCGATCTTAAAGGAAATGTGATCGCTCAAAACGGCGATGATTCTTACACGCTGATCGGTAAAGATGGCAGCGAGTTTTCTTGCTACGAAGTGAATAAAGACAAGTACGACAACTAAGTCTTGGCTTTGGAAACAAAAAAGCCTCCTTCTCAGGAGGCTTTTTTTATTTGGTTAGCACACCGGTACTTTTCACCATGTTTTCCAGAATGCCACTGAAGCTATTCAGCTCCTCGTTGTTGATCTGATTCCAGAACGTTGAAATCTTTGGCGCCCATTGCGGGAAAATCTCTTTCACCAAAGCCTGTCCTTTATCCGTGATCTTAATTACGAAAGAACGTCCGTCCTTTTCGTGCAACTCACGCTTCACCAATTCAGCCTTCTCAAGTCCATTGATGAGTCCTGAAATCGTGGCTTGAGTCACGCCCACGCGATTTGAAAGCTCGGAAGGCATCATACCTTCAGGTGCATCTCCAAGCAGGATCAACAATGTGAATCGACCGCTGGACAGATTGTGAGGCGCTAGCAAACTATCTAAATAGTTCTCCAAGTCATTAGCCACCTTCATAAAAAGAAGATTCGCGTACAGCGCTTGAGAATCCACGGCGTCGTGGATTTTCGACGCCGAGGCTCTTAATTCTTCTTTAGAAGGCAGAGTTTGAATGAATAATTTAGCCATAACATACTCCTATTCTATTACCCTTCTGACAAACCTACTTCGTTAGACTCGACCGAACCTTTCGATTCAGAGCCCACTTTCACTTCAACATGACGATCTGCTTTTTCTTTTTTCATATGTGTCGTGAATCGAGAACCTAGGTTGTTAGCCCAAATTCTGAAGCGATCGACATAAGTGAACACCGCAGGTACGACGATCAAAGTCAAAATCGTTGATGAAATCATACCGCCGATAATCGCCACCCCCATCGCCGTACGAGTTTTCGAAGCCTCATTCATACCGATCGCCACAGGCAATGTACCTGCGATCAATGCAAACGAAGTCATCAAAATCGGGCGAAGACGTGTCTTACCAGCTTCGACCAAAGCTTCCGCTCTGGATTTACCTTGCGCCATCATTTGGTTCGTATAGTCGACAAGCAAGATACCGTTCTTACCGGCAACCCCGATCAACATGAAGAAACCAAAGATCGCAAAGATCGTTAATGTCTCGCTCATCAAGAACAAGCCCAGGAACGCACCACACAGTGCCAATGGCAAGGCCACCATGATTGTGATGGGTGTGATGAAGGACTCATACAGACTTGAAAGAATCAAGTAGATGAACATGATCGCGAATCCAAGGGCAAGGACCGTTGAAGTCATCAGCTCTTGCATGTTTTCCGCATCACCACCGAATGTGTAACGCACACTTGGAGGGAACGCGTTCGGACCTGTCGTCATCGATTTAACCACGTCATTCACGGCATCACTTAGACCCACGCCTGGAGCAAGCCCCGCCGTGACCTGAATATAACGACCACGGTCTTGACGTTCGATAGAAGCAGGACCTGTTGCCAAGTCACCTGTCGCTACGTCAGAAAGTTTCACCAGTTTTCCGTTCACGTTTGGAACATAAACTTGGTTGAAGGCTTGTTTAATATCACGTTGCTCTGGCAACAGACGTACACGCACTTCATACTCACGTCCCTTTTCACGGAACTTCGCTGGAGTTAAACCTTCCACTTGAGCACGCAATTCGCCGCCCATTGTTTTCGTGTTAATACCGTATAATTTTGCAGCGCCTGGTTTTACATGCACTTGCATTTCGGGTTTACCAGGGCGGAAGTTAGAATCCACGTCTTTAAAGCGAGGATCCGCCTTCAACGTCGCTAGCACTTTCGTCGCTGAAGCCTCCAAATCTTTTGGATCTGCAGAGATGATATTCAAGACAAACGGTTGATCTCCCATACCGCCGGAAGCGTCGTACTGTTTTACAACCGGATTTGCGTTGGTGAAACCAGCTAACTGTTTACGAATCTTATCGCGGAATTCTTCTGTCGTTAATTCCCCACGCTCTTTGCCATCTTTCATACGCACGTAGAACTGTGATTTATTAGATTCCCCGTACAAGCTACCCACGATTTTCGCCGTGTAGTTCACTTCGGGGTTCGCGCGAAGGATGTTATCCACTTCGTCCGCCACTTTATTCATACCATCTAAGCTGGTGCCTGGTTCCATTTCCAATGTGACGGCGAACTCACCCGAGTCGTCATCCGTGATAAAGGCTCCAGGAACTTTCGTGACAGTATAGATACTAAGCACGAACACCATGAATGTCGCACCAATCGTCATTAATGGATGACGTAAGGTCACACGCAATAACTTTTCGTAAACGTTTTCTAACCAACCTTGGAAGCGGTCAAAACCACGCACCAAGCGGCCCAATGTTTTTCCATAAAGTGTATTATGATCTTGCGGAGAATGACCTGCACCGTGACCCGCACCACCAAAGTAAGCCGTTAACATTGGAATGATCGTCATCGCCACGAACCAGCTGATGGCCATAGAGAACACGACGGTCATACCGAACTGTTTTAAGAACTGACCGATAGTTCCCGACATCGTACCTACCGGCACGAATACAGCGATAACAACCAGAGTGATGGCCATAACGGCCATTTGAATTTCCGTTGTTCCTTTTTCTGCCGCTGTCAGTGAATCTTCACCCAGTTCCATACGACGATAAATATTTTCGATAACCACGATGGCGTCGTCGATCAGAAGACCTACGGCCAAAGTCAACGCCAGCATCGATACGATGTTAATCGAGAATCCTGCGACCTTCATAATCATGAAGGCACCGATCAAGGAAATCGGAAGCGAAAGGGCTGTGATCAATGTTGAACGCGCACTTCCCAGGAAGAAGAACACCGTGATGATCGTGAGCACGATACCGATAATGATCGTTTCATTCACGTCATAAATATTATCTTTAATTTTGATGGAACCATTCGTCACGACTTGAACTTTGGGCGCACCATCAAGCTTCGCCAATTCAGGTCCGATACGATCTAATTGTTTAATAACGTCGTCAGCTACACGCACGGTGTTTGAACCGGATTGACGATACACTTGTAAGAACAACGCTTTTTCGCCATTCAAATAAGCGCGGGATTTTTCATCCTGCATGGTATCGACAACCTTACCTAGATCCGCCACACGTGTTGGAACTTCGTTTCCGTAAAGATTCACAAGAGTGTCAGAAATTTCGGGCACGGACTGAAACTCTCCGAGGCCACGGAACACAAGCTCTTTACCACCTTGTTGTTCCACTTTACCACTTGGAATGTTCTCGCCGGAAGCACCGACTTGACCCGCCACTTGGCTGACAGAAATTTCACGAGCACGCAGCTTATTACGATCCAAGATCACGTGAATCTCACGTTCACGGCCCCCGAAGATTTCGATGGCACCGACGTTGTTCACTTGCTCAAGACGTGGCTTGATAAACTGGTCCGCGATATCGAAAAGTTGCGCATCATTTAGATTGTTCGCCGTTAAAGACACCATCAAAATCGGAGTGTCTGACGGGTCAAACTTTTTGATGACAGAATCTTCAGCATCATCTGGAAGTTTCGGTTTTGCGATATTTACTTTATCACGCACTTGTTGTTCGGCGTACTTCACGTCGACCGAGCTATTAAACTCGACGATAACTTGTGAAACACCCTCTAAACTTTTAGAAGTCAGACGTTTGATACCGGAAATGGTACTCACTTCTTCTTCGATCGGACGGCTGACCAAGGTTTCAATCTCGGAAGGTCCTGCACCAGGATAAGTTGTTTGAACAGTGACAACCGGGATACTGACATCCGGAAATAAGTCCACGCTCATCGATTTGAAAGAGGCCCAACCCACGACGATGATGGCGATCGTCACACAGGCTGTAAAGATGGGTCTGCTGATTGATATCTTAGGTAAGCTCATGATTATTTTCCTCCTTCAACAGAGGCTTGGTAAAGTTTAACTCTAGCTTGAAGTCCAAGAATCTGAGCGGCCGCTTGCACGCGGTTCACTTCAGATTGAGAGAAGTCTTGTTCAAAAAGAAGAACTTGATAAGTCGTAGTTCTTCCCTGACGAAGACGTGTGCGCTCATTGTCCAATTTGGCTTTTTGCGCGTTGACGATATTTGTAGCTAGACGAAGGCTTTCTTTAGCTTCCGCCATTTGTTCTACTAAGTTCGTCCATTCTTGTTCTTGATTGAATTGTTTTGCTTGATAAGAAAGCTCGGCCGCTTTGCTGGCTTTCAGTGCTCCGGCTTTAGCATCGTTCAAAGCGAAGACATTTAACGGAAGATTGAAGCGCAGACCGACGAAAGCTGTGTCTCTGCCGTCTTCACCCGCCGCTTTTAAAGCGTCGTTTAATTCTTCATTACGACCGTTCAATGCGTAACTTCCGTAAAGATCTAAAGTCGGCTTGTTTTTTTCTTCAGTGACTTTGGCAGAAGCTTGCGCCAAGCGAGATTGCGCTTCCGCAGCTTTCACATCGTAGCGGTCGCCCGGTCTTGCTTTAGGAACTTCAACCGTTCCTAAAGAAGAATAGTTAATGCCATCCAACGCCGGAGTTGGTTCTTCTGCTTTTCTATTTAGGAAAGTGTTAAAAGCGCGACGAGCGGCTTTTTCGCTATTTTCTGCTTGTTGCACTCCGAAGATAGTGGCTTCGACCATGGCTTTGGCTTGAAGAACGTCGGCGTTTTCACCTAAGTTCATACGAGCTTTACGAGACACATAATCCAAAATACTTTGAGCTTGTTTCAAAGCGCGTTTCTGAACTTGCACAAGCTCTTGAGCTGATGCCAGTGACCAGTAAGCCGCTTCAGCTTCAACCAAAGTTCCCACAGACTCAGCTTCTGCGCCGAATTTTTCTGCGACATTTTGTTGACGAGTCAGTTCTTCATTCGCACGTGCCGTGCGACCGAAACCATTTCCCCAAAGAGGCATGTTTAATTCTAGAAGCGGAGTCGCATCCCAAAAGCTGTTCGGAATTCCTGCCGGAAGATCTGCTCCGACAACTTCCGTGCGGTCCATAGCGTAGGAAAGTTTTGTTTCAAGACCGAAACTGAAATCTTGAGATACTCCTAAAGAGTAATTCTGCATTTTCAGTTCGTCATATGTAATGGTGGAACCGAACGGCTCTTTGCCATCGTAGCCAATTCTTGCATTCGCAAAAAGACGCGGCGTAAAGAACAAGTCTGCTTCACGTGTCTTTAGTTGAGAAGCTTCGGCCTGCTCAGAGCTCGCCTTGTACCCTAAACTATGTTGTTTAACTTGATCGAGATATTCATTCAGATTCATTGCGGACGCTGAATTTCCAACCAGGGTGGCTGCGAGAATCAGCGAGAAGCTAGCAATGTTTAAAACGTCGGATCTTTTCATTTCATAACTCCGTTATGTAATCGCTTACATACTTAACCTAACCGAAGACCCCTAAGTATGCAATCAATTACTTTCTTGCGTCCTGATTTAGCTTATGATACATTATATAAAGATAAGACATTTCAAGTACTTAATTGAATTGTCAGGAGATTATCAATGACGGATTCATCTCAAGTTAAGATCCAAAAAGACGAAAGTCCTGCTCATGTTAAGGGCAAAAAAAGGGACCGTTCTGCTTCTGAAGAAAGACTGATTCAGGCAGGGTTGGAGATCTTTGCGAAAAACGGATTTAACGGTGCCACTACTAAGATGATTGCTAAAAAAGCGGACGTGAACGAATCACTGATCGGTCGCTACTTCGATGGCAAAGAAGGTTTGTTACTTGCCATCATCGAAAAGTTTCTTGAGCAAGTTATTCAAGACGAACTTCCCTACCCTCCTCAAAATTCGTTAGCAGCAGAGCTCGAGAATTATGTGCGCTTTCGCGTGAACCAAGGTTGTATGCACGAAGATTTCGCGCGCATCGTATTTTCGCAATGTCTGGTAGATAGAAAATTTAAAAAGAAAGCGCGTGAAACCATTCCGCTTCTCATCGATCCCAAATTAATTGATCGCGTGCAGATGCTGGCAGACAAGGGACGATTAAAAGAAGGAACGAATGTCATGGAGATCTGTGAACACTTAGATACTTTCTTAGACGGCATCTTCTTTTTCGATCACATCTTGCATGAAGAGTCGCCGGAAGTGACTGGCGATAAAGCGGCGCGCTTCGTAAAAACTTACTCTCGTCTTTTTGATAAATAAGATTTTTTAGATAGGTTAAAAATAAAAAACCCACAGTGAGAGCTGTGGGTTTTTTGTTTTATTCTTCAAACGCTGGAAGATCGTCGATCGTTGTTGTTGGCGGCGGTGGGATTACGCCTGGCTCTTCAGTTTGCGTTGTTGAGCCGGTAGAGTTCCCGCCTGAGCTTGAAGAACCCTTAGATCCCGTTGAAGAAGACTGTTTTTTCTTGTCCTCTTCTTGCTTACGTTTTTGTTCCTCAGCTTGCTTGCGAGCTTCTTCTTGTTTTCTTAACTCTTCTTGTCTGCGAACTTGCTCTTGATTTTGAGTTTGCGACTGACGACGTTGCTCTTCAAGGCGACGTTGTTCGTCGGCTCTGCGTTGAGCCTCGCGCTGAGCTTCGATACGTCTTTGCTCTGCCGCTCTTTGCGCCTCTTGTTGGCGTCTTTGCTCTTCAAGACGTGCTTGCTCGGCTGCGCGACGTTTTTCTTCTTCGATTCTGCGTCTTTCTCTTTCCTTACGTTCTTTAACGATAGGATCGTGTTCCTCCACACATTTCATTGCGTGCTGAACTCCGTACTGACCGCGATCTGCTTTATTGATGACACAGTTTTTAACTAAAGATGCTTGAGGTGTATTACAGATACGCATTGCATCTGTCGCGTCTCGAGGATTTGAGACATAAAGGCCACCGCGCAAGAACAACTCGGAAGCACACATAGCGACCTCAAAAGAGTTCGTATTCAAGCAAGCTTCCGCTGCATAAATAACGTTCTTTTTGTGAGGATAACCATTCTTATCAAAGGCTCTAGAATTTAAGTGCTTCGTCAAATAGATAGTACAATCTTGGAAACGAATGTCTGTACGGCCTCGGGTACAAGCCACATCCGTCTTTGAAGACATCGTATTTAGATTTTGATAAAGGAAATCAGAACACTCACGCTGCTGATAAGACATGGTGTCTTCATTAACGTAAATACTTGAATCGTTGTCATCATCCGCAACAACATAAGCATTCGCATTCACCGTAACGAACAAAACTGATAGTAAAACACCCAAAGTGAGTTTCATATATTCCTCGTTTGGCATTAATCCGGATGTATGTTTTGCAAGGCGTAGGCCACGTCATCTCGTTTTAATACGGCTTTTAGGTCGGTGGCGTGGCGAGGATTTTTACACAGTGACAATTCGGTTTGGCTCGAGAAAACGCTGACTTGGGAGAGATTTTAGGCAAAAAAAAAGCCCGAGGTGGGAAGAGAGAAAACCACCTCGGGCTAGCTAGTAATACTCGTACTTTCGTACTTAAGATCTATTTCATCGGCTTCGTGTGAACTGCGAATTTTTCGAACTCGCCGTACTCATGAAGTTTGTTATAAAGAGTCTTGATCGTAATACCCAAGTTGTTTGCCGCTTGAGTTTTATTACCACCAAAGTGCGCTAGAGCTTTCAAGATATAGCGCTTCTCTAGGTCGTGAAGAGTCATTGTAGGATCATACTCAATCACGTCTTTTTCAGTCTCACCGTTACGGATATTCTCTGGAATATCGTTCAACATGATCATGTGACCTTCAGAAAGGATCTGAAGTCTTTCGCACACGTTTTGAAGCTCACGGATATTTCCTGGCCAGTCGTAACGAATCAAAGCTTTCATCGCTTCTTCATTCACTGAACGACCACGGTTCAAATACGCGTGTTGAGAGTTGTTTAAAAAGTGGTTGATCAGCGACGGGATGTCATCTTTACGACGACGGAGAGGCGGAGCACTGACCACGATCGTGTTGATACGATAGAACAAGTCTTCACGGAAATTACCTTTAACAACTTCTTGGTCCAATTCTCTGTTCGTTGCACAGATCAAACGGATGTCTACTTTGATAGGGTCTTTGCCACCCACGCGGTAGATTTCACCTTCTTGGATGAAGCGAAGAAGCTTAGCTTGGATTGCTGGATCCAACTCACCGATTTCATCAAGGAACAAAGTTCCGCCGTTAGCCGCTTCCGCCAAACCGATCTTACGGTTGTAAGCGCCAGTGAAAGAACCTTTTTCGTGACCGAAAAGTTCTGACTCAAGAAGAGTCTCACGAAGAGCACCGCAGTTGATGGCTACGAAAGCTTTGTTTCTGCGATTAGAACGATCATGGATAGAGCGAGCGATAAGCTCTTTACCCGTTCCAGATTCACCAAGAACCAGGATGTTCGCCGTTGAAGGAGCTACGCGGTCGATCATCTTCATCAAGCTTCCCATCACCTCAGACTGGTAGACGATGGTCTTGTTTTCCAAAACTTTGGAAGTTGTATTTGTATTCCACATCACTTGATTTGCATTCTGAGAAGAGGGCAAGATCATAGAGTTGTTGTCGTTCATGGGTTCCACCTTTCGGTAACGTACTTTATAAATCTGGGTGGGTGTCTCAGATTGAATATCTCGTTCTGATACACCGCAGCAACGCATTGAGTTATAACTTTGGTCGTGTAAGTTTTGCAAGTAAATTTTTGCATGGCGTTAAATTTTTTTTAGGGCCTATGCTTCAACCCGCGGGATTTCAGCATCATGGGAAAGCCTTTTAAGTTGGCCGAAAACATTGATAAGTATCTGAAATTCATGACCTTTGTGAAGTCAGCCTCCCCCCTCACAATCAAGCACTATAGCTTAGATCTTAAGCAGGCTTTTAATTATGAGAATTCATCGGCTTCTTTGAGCGAGGCCGAATTGCTAGCCACGGCTCGCGGCGCCTTCAACCAATGGGCTCACCTTTCTTTGGCCTCTCGCAATCGCAAAGCCGCGACCCTGAAAAGCTTCTTTTCCTGGGCCTTCGACGAGTCTCTGACTGAGAGAGATTTGTCTCTGCAAATCACTTGTCCCAAGGTTCCAAAGAAACTTCCGCACTTCCTAAGCGTCGATGAAGCTTTGGCCGTCTTTAAAAGTTTTGATGCCGACAAAGAGATTTCGCTGAAAGAAAAAGTTCTGTTCCTGCTTCTTTACGGGGGCGGTCTGCGTGTCAGTGAAGCTTGTAACTTAAAGTGGTCTGAAGTTTTCATGTCGCAAAAGATTCTGCGCGTAACAGGTAAAGGATCGAAAGAAAGAGTCATCGCCCTTCCTACGTTAACGGTGCAAGTGCTGCACGCATGGAAGAAAGAAAGTGGTTTTAATAAGTTTGTCTTTGGTGAAGAGCCTTTGAATCCGCGCACGGCCTATGACATGGTGAAAATAAGTGGCCAGCGCGCGGGACTTTTAAAACCTTTGCATCCCCATGCTCTTCGTCACAGTTTTGCGACTCATTTATTATCGAGCGGAGCCAATTTAAGAACGCTGCAAGAGCTGCTAGGTCACGAGAGCTTACAGGCCACCGAAAAGTACACTCACTTAGGGATCGATCAATTGGCGAGGACGCTTGAAAATCTGCATCCTCTGGGAAAAGGAAAGTGATTACTTTCTGATAAATTCACACGTGATCTGATAACCCGCTCCTTCATCCAGCGCCAAAGTCACTTTATCACCATGATTCGTAAGAATATAAGTCTCTGAAAGATAGGCCTCTCCGACAAGAGGATACATGATAGTTTTTTGAGTAAGAACATTTCCGTCGATGGTTCCGACAACGTCATAACCAGAGTAATGACCTTCATTTATAGTTACGTGGCGAAAACCTTCTTCTAAAAGAAAGCCTACGGCCTCTTCGCCATAAACGTTGATCTCGATGGACTTCGGATTAGATGTCTGCTTGCTATAACTGACGTAAGCTCTTTTTCCCGGAGCCAATTCACATTTTTCCTGGTTAACCGAGTAGGCACCCAAGAACTGCTGTAAACCTTGAGCGTGAGAGATGTTTGAAAATAAAACTATCGCGATAAGTGAACAGACGAATTTCATAAAACCTCCGAGAGAGGCCTTTATAAGCTATCTTCGGCGGGGATCAAAATTCGCCGTACAAAACTTGTAATAGGTATAAAGCATATTCGAAACTGTCGCTTAGTTTTACAAAGTGGCGTGTTCAAGATAGTGGCGGACCATAGCTTCGACATTGCGAAGTTCCTGATCCACAAGTCCACGTTGGGGAGCAAGCTTGTCCGTATCTGCAAGATGAGCCTTAAAGAAAGGCGCCATCCAAGGTTCTGCATTCACAACACCTTGCTGAAGAAGAAACTTGATATAAAAGTGCATCTTTAAAACGAGAGGATCCTTTGCGGTCTCGACAGCCTTTAAAGCATTCCCTAAAAGGTTGAAAAGAAACTCAGAAGAATTATCACCCTCCTGGCTGACCTTGCTCACACAATCAATCATGTGCAGAGCAAGCTCCAGGCGGTCATAGTCTTTACGAATACCCGGGAAGTCGTTCAGCAGAGTCGCTTCTTGAAGAACATTCAGCTGTCCTTCTTCGGCCTGTTTATAGGTGAAACTCACGAAATGAGTGGGTTCAAGCACTCCCCCACCGAAACGTTTTTTACTTTTTAAGGCACCACGGGCAATGAACGACAGCTTTTCTCCGACGGGAGAAAGTGCATGAAGAATCAAGTCGGCTTCCGAGTATTTGATTTTTCTAAGAATGATAAAGCGGTCTTTGCCTTGAGTCACACGTCCCAACTTTGCTGAAGCTTTACTTCTTCATACGAAGATATCACAAGCTTGGCAAAGTCTTTTGTATTCAGAAGATCTAATCCCACAATCAACAGGCCGCGCAGTTGTTCTAGGCTTGGTGTCGGCTCCCACCAGTGACGAAACATTTTGATTGCTGACCAGTGGCACATATTGGTGCTCGCCATTTTCTGCCAGCCCTCAGTTTTAGAAAGACCTAGTTTTTTAAACAGATTTTCCGCAACGGCTTCCGCGCTGACATCTGAAAAAGTAAAAACGGCACGATCGAACAAGCGTGGCGTTCCGCATTTAAAATACGGCTGCGCTTTCGCCGAAATTTCTTTTTCAAAATTTTCGACAAGCAACGGATTATTCTGATGCTCACGACGGGCGTCAGATAATTCTTTTAAAAAAGCTTCCGCGTTCCAACTCATGTTCTGAGCTATCATCGCTGGCGAACGAAATCTTTCACCCGCTACGGCCACCGCTACAGAAGGCGAGTATGAACACAACCGCACGGTATAGGGACGAATGGCAATCGCCTCTTGAAAATGTCGCGCATGAGAAACTCGAAAAGAGAAAATACGCTTTTCGTTTAACAATTTATCAAGTTCTTCGGCAAAGGGATAAACCTCTCCGGTTACGGGATGATCTTCAGCAAATAAAACAAAACAGGTTTCTTTTTTTAAGCTCTCTACCCACTCTTTCACATCGTGAAGTTTCAAGTGTGAAAGTGCAGCCACTTCATAAGTTTCTTTGTAGTAGTAAGGAAGCAAACCTTCAAATACGGAGGTCTGTCCCAGAATCACACCCATGGCTTTTTTATGGGACATGAACTGGGCCGTACTTTGTGAAATTTCAAAAACAGCAGAGGCAATGCCCGGAAAACTACGCGCACGAGCTTTGGGTTCCAAACCTAAGGCGGCTTTGACTTGATCGTTTAATTCTTCCCAAGCTTCCGGTCGTACAACGTCGATAAACATCTTTAAAATTTAGCAGATTCCCTCACAAAAGAGAGTGCGACGAAGGTCTTATTTTCATCAGGAAATTGAGTGTTGACCCGATCCCAAAGTAAACTTACTAAGTTCACGTGGGAGTGCGTTTATGAAATGGAATAAGTTTGTTTTAGCTATGGCTTTCTTCACCGTCGGTGCTTTGACTTCACCCGCGCATGCTCTTTTTGAAACGCGCGTGACTTACGGAATGCTTGCGAACAACCCTGATTTAGCTCCCTTATGTCCAACTTGTGCTGCAGAAACTCCGTCCGTTTCTAATGCTTATGGTCTCGGCGCTGACGCGATCCTAACAATTCCGTTCCCTTTCGTTCCAGGTGTAGGTCTGCGTTATGAAAACATGAGCTTCACGACAAGCGGTATTGACTACACGATGGATTACACTCGCACCGCGCTTTTAATTAATTGGCGTCCCATCGACAATCTTTTCTTCTTAGGGCCTATTTTCACTTGGGGACTGTCTCACTCGACTCGTCTCAAGGCTGAAGAAGGTGGCGTATTAAAAGCAGATTTTTCAAGTGATTCCGTTAAATCCTACAGCCTGGGCTTAGAGGGCGGTGTGAAGCTGACTGGTTTCATTGTGGGAGCTGAAGTCGGCTACCTTGATTTTCGCTGGGATGGCGCAGAAGACGCGACTGGTAACGCAGCCACGCAAGATATTAATATGAGTGGAACTTACGGCAAAATTATCCTTGGCTTTTCTATTTAAGTGTCGAAATCTACACACCTCTGTTAGACTTGATTCTGAGAGGTGCTAATGACAAAAAAACGTATCGAATGGCCAGTCGCCTTATTCCTGATTATCAATCCGCTGGTCACCCTTATTCTAACTCCAATTTACTTCTACTATTATGGTTTCGAGTTAGACATTCTTCTTTTCGCTTTGATCTTTGCGGCTGCGACAAACTTGAGCATCACAGCGGGCTATCACCGTTTATTTTCTCATAAAAGTTACGATGCTCATCCCTTGGCTAAAGCGCTTTTCCTACTTGTAGGTGCATCAGGCTTTCAAGGTTCAGCTTTGAAATGGTCTTCGGATCACCGTCGTCACCACACACACATTGATGGAGAAAAAGATCCTTACAACATCAATGAAGGTTTCTGGTACGCCCACATGGGTTGGTTGTTCTTTAAAGACTCTGTTGACCAAAAAATCCACGCTCCTGATCTTCAAAAAGACTGGATGGTAGAGTTCCAACATAAATATTATGTGCCACTCGCAATTCTTACTGGCTTTGCTCTTCCCACTTTGATTGGCTGGGCGATGGGTTCGGCGTTGGGTGGATTCGTTATCGGCGGCGGTCTTCGTATCGCGTTGACTCAACAAAGCACTTTCTTCGTGAACTCTCTTTGCCATACTTTGGGTAAACAAACTTACTCAAAAGAGATCTCGGCTCGTGACTCTTGGTTTGTGGCGGTTCTTACGCATGGTGAAGGTTATCATAACTTCCATCATAAGTTCCAAATCGACTACCGCAACGGTATCAAGTGGTATCACTGGGACCCAACAAAATGGGTTATTAAATCTTTGAACTTTATGGGCCTTGCTACGAAACTTCGCCAGATTTCAAATGCAGAAATTCTGAAGGCGCGTTTGCAAGCCGAAGCTGCGGAATTAACGAAACATGGATTTGCGGAAGAAAAACTGCAAGCTATGAGAGAAAAAATCTTAGAAGCTCAGAACAAAATGAAAAAGCTTCGTGAAGATTACGAACAATTCAAAGTGGATGCAGTTCGTAAACGCGAAGAGCTTAAAGAGGCTTACGATTTAAAACTTGCGGAAATCAAACGCGAGATGGAAATTGCCAAGCTTGAGTTCCAGATGGGCATGAAGCAGTGGCAAGTGTGTCTAAGATCGGTTTAAGAAATTCAGTTTAGAAACTAAAAAGGGAGCTTTTCAGCTCCCTTTTTTTATTTGCAGTCTTTCGACTTATTATAGAAGAAGTAGTGGAATTGAGAAGACGCCGGATTCCCACCGATGTCCCTGTCGTTAGGATATCTAGTGGCTTCACGGAAAGCTTGCTGCTTCTTACAGTCCTGATATCGGTATTCCTCGTTAATCTTCATCATGTCCTGAAACGATGGCAAATAGCCTTTCTTTTTATAGAACTCGGCCTCTTTGGCATAAATATTCTTTTCTAGAGTTTTCGCCACCGCTTCAAATTGCACATTCGTTTTAATACTTCCGATCGGCATGTATTTAGGAAGCGTGTCTTCCGCAATACCAAACTGACGAACAAACTTAGCAAAATAAGACTTGATCGAATGTTGCGGAGCCCAGTGGTACTCGTAGCCCTTTTCAATCATCCAAGTATAAATGCTTTGAAGAACGGCATCTTGCATGCGCACTTGACGAAGAAGAGGATACCAGCGGTATTCCGCAACGAAGTCAAATCTTGGATCCACTTCGATATCGTAAGGAGCGAATAAGGAGGTCTTAGAAACACCTAAGCTTTTAAGATAGTCGGTGTTTTTAAACTTCGTTGCGCCACTGCGATATTTCGGAACCATAAAGCGACCATTGGAAGCTTTATCGTAAGCCATGCGGATCACTTCAGAACAGAAGATCGTTGAGTAGTCATCATCATCCATCGCAAAGTCATAACGAATGCCTTTTTTCTTATCTAAGGCTGCTTTCGCGATATCGTACATTTTTCTTGCGGCCGATTTCGCTAATGCCTCATCAGGCTGGCGGTACAAAGCGACACGCGCATCTTCGGCCTTTCTCCATTCTTCAAGTGGCGTCACAATCACACCATACTGAATCAAGGCTTCCACGACGAATTTCTTACCGGCTTTATCTTCACCGACAAGAGCCAAGTGGGAAAAGTTACCTTCTTCATCACCGATACGAGCGATCATCGCTGATACGTGCGATTTTCCGCGCACAAGCATCACGTCACCACTTTTCAATTTGAAATCTGCAAACTTGGGATTCGTCCAAGTGCTAGGCTTTGTATTCGCCATAATCGGCGCTTTTTCAAACTTAAAGACTTTCTGGTTGTACAGCCACTCTAAGAGATACTCTTCAGAAAAACGCGCATACTGAAAACCTTCACGGATCTCTGTGATACATTCCTTCGAAAGCTCATTGCGAGAATCAAACTCTTGAAGTTTATCATGCAGGACAACGCGGATTTGAAAGATCGTGTCCATCACTTCACTGCCGCGAGTTTTTAATAACTCTACTTCCGCAGGAGTTTTAGGAATGAAATGATCCGCTGGAAGATAATAAAGATAGTCCGTGACTTGGTTCACGAATTTCGCGCAAGTTTGCGGATTAAAGATCTGCGGATTGTTTAAATCATTCAACACTTTTTGACTGCCCGTCAAAAGCTCTTCCGTGCTGGCGGGACGACGATAGGATTCAACCTCACCTGTTTTTGAAAAGGGACTTTGACAGGCTGCCAGCGCCAAAAAGGCAGAACCTAGAAGTAAGCGTTTTTTCATTAGGATTTCCCCCGTTTCCCCTTCTTCGGAAAATTCTTGGGTTTCCGTAACTGGACTTTCGAAGCGAAGCAAAATTCAGCTCGGTTTAGCTGTCTAAGTCTTGGTCGTGGCTATGACCGTTTAGGCGTTTACCCATGATTGTCTCACTTTGAGACGGCATTCCGCTTTGTAATCTATTGAAATCATTGAGCCGCATTTGGCAAAGCTCTTGCTTTGTAAGCCCTGTGAGGAGACCTATCCATGAAAACTGGAACACCACTATTATATAAGCTGTTGTTGTTGAACTTGTGTTTCAGCGTTGGTTGGAGCTTGGGTTCGCCTGTCTTTTCTACGTTCGAGTTAGCTTCAAGTGATAAAGGTCTTTCTGTTCCATTTAATATTGATGAACAGCCAGCCCCCATCATCGAACATGCTCTTGATCAGATTGATAAAGCTAAGAATGTTCAAAACCTTTTAGGTAGTCTGAACAATATGAGCAATAAGAATTGCCCTGACTGCGAAAAACAGTTGGCAAATCTGCGCTACAATCAGTGCAACCGTCAAAATGACTATTTGGAAAAAGAACTTGCACAGACTTCGCAAGGGAACTCATTGCTATCGGCCCTCACTCGCTCCCCTATTCGCGTGAATTCTATTATTAAACCAATGTGCATGCGTATGTCGATGGAAGCAAAATTTTCGGCTAGCAGTAAATCTTTCCGTCAATGCGCTGCGAACGGAACTACCTCTCAAGCATTCCGTCCTTGTATCTCAGAAAACTATTTCAAACTCATCAACAACAGCTTCGACGTTGTCAGCTCGTGCATGAAGGACTTCATTGCTCCGGGTGAAAGCGAAGAGATGCAAAAGCTGGATGTTCGCGCCGTTTACGCTCTTATCAATGTTGAATCTGGTTTCCATGTGAACGCGATGAGCGGCACGGGTGCTGGCGGTATCGGTCAGTTCACGCAACCCGCAATTCAAGACGTCAACACGAATGAATTAAATGACATTCGTATCGCTTTAGAGAGTAGCAAGAACCGTTTGTGCTCACGCCTTTCCATGGAGTTCCTAGATTCCATGCAACCCATTCGTCCGCAAAAATCTTACGCGTGTGATCGTATCTCTTTAAAGCGCGGAAACCCTGTGACGAACATGATTTATACTTACGCTTATCTTAAAGGTGTTAAGAAAGACATGAACTCGATGATCTTTAGCAATAGAAATTATAAATCGAAGTTCCGCCTTTCTGAATACGACATGAACAAAGTGAAAAGAGCTTTGATGGTTTGGTCTCACAACACAGGTCCTGCGGGAACTTGGACTCCGGCGAAGACTTTGTTAAATACTTACTACCGCAATCGTCAGGTGACGAACGCGGACGAGTTCATCAACCAAATGCAGCAGTACATGCAAAAGTTCCCGGCGAGCGCGAATAAGAGTTCCGCACGTCGTAAAGAAACATCGTCTTATTTCCCTGCGATTACGAAAACATTGAACGATATCGAAAAGAATGCTGGAGGTGGATCATGCGTAAATTAATTCTGATGATTTGTTTGCTTGCTTCCCAATCGTCCTTGGCTTTTAACGACAGTCTGACTTTACAAACTGCGGATAACCTTATTGCGCACTTGCAACGGCAAGACAACATCGTCGCTCGTTTGCAATACCTAGAAACATACAAGCAGTTTCTTTTCGAGCGATTAAATACGATTGAGATTCCTGATCTTGCGACCACGCCCGATGATCACCCGGCCTTGGAAGAATACCGCAGTTTGACTGAATATGATAACTACGTGAATTTGATTCGTATGAAAGATATCAATGCTTCGACCTGTCAGCGCACGAAAGTTCGCATTGAAAACTCCACCAGCCGTGACGGCGGACTAGTGCCTGAGGCTGTTGAGGCGATGAAGATTCTCAATGCGCTTTGCAGTCCTACTACAAACTAAATCCCTTCATAAGCTTTGCGGCGACCGGATTGTTGATCTTTCGGTCTGCCGCCGCAAGCCAGATCTCTTCACTCACGCCTTTTAATGTTCCTAACACCACCAGCTTCTTTTCTTTGATAAGCTCATTGGCAGCCATTGAGGAAATCGGTATCAGACCGACGCCTTCCTGACCTAAAAGTATTTGCAAACTTGTGTCTTGAGTTTCGGCGATGCGATCAACTCTGATACCATTGACCTTGAAGTAGTGATCTAAATCTCGACGTAATTTGCTATGCACCGTGGGAAAGACAAAGGGCTGACCTTCTAAAGATTGCGGAAAGCCTTTCTTCAAATGTTTGTATTTCGCCGATGCACAAACCACGACATCCAGCTTCGCAATAGGTCGGGCATAAATGCTTTTGGTGTCAACGTTGGGCGGATAGTTGGCAAGAAGCAAGTCAATTTGATGGGCGCTGAGCTCTCGCAAAAGTTCACTGCCTCCTCCCTCAACGACCGACACCGAACAATTCCCTTGCTTATAGGCCTGCAGAATAATTTCTAACAGGATGTGTTTGGGCACGCTGTCCAAAGCGCCTATCTGCACGTGCACGCGATTGTTTTGAAGACGGTCATGCAGAGCCTCCACCATTTCTGAACCTAAATGGAACACCTGGTCCGCATATTCGTAAGCCAACTTTCCTGCCTCTGTCAGATGCAGCCTTTGCTTACGGCGTTCAAAAAGATCTTTGCCTAATGACTCTTCCAGTTGGCGTAATTGAGTGCTTAAGGAAGGCTGTCCGATTTTAAGTTTTTCAGCAGCTTTAGCAATGCTCCCCTCTTTAGCGATTGTATAAAAGTAGTGAAGGTGATGATAATTAAGCCACTGCATTTGGTTTGCTACTTTAACAGGCATAAGACCTCTTCGTTAAAATCAAATAACTTGTTAAAGATTATCGATTTTTTATAATTTAGAAAAGCCCTTATACTCTGAGTCCGGAGGTCCTTTTTTGTGACGCAGACTCTATTGTTTCCTTTTGCAGAATATTGGTGGTTTTATGCTGGATTTATCGCTTTCGTTTTGGCGATGCTTGCGTTGGACCTGGGTGTCTTTCATAAACATTCGCACACTGTCGGCTTTAAAGAAGCCACGATTTGGTCGATTGTTTGGGTCAGCTTGGCTTTGCTGTTTAACGCTGGACTCTATTACTACGCCCTAAATAAGTTTCCTGACCCGACCACAGCTAAAGACGTTGCCCTGCAATTCCTTACCGGATACGTCATCGAAAAATCTTTATCTATAGATAACATATTTGTCTTCGTCGTCGTCTTCGGATTCTTCGGCGTTCCGCCGAAATACCAGCATCGTGTTTTATTTTACGGTATCTTGGGTGCCTTGATCTTCCGTGCCATCTTCATCGCTCTAGGCTCTGTGCTGATGCAGTACCAAGCGGTCGTGATGATCTTCGGTGTGTTCTTAATCATCACGGGTCTAAAGATGATGATTCAGCCCGAAAAAGAAATCGATCCCACTCAAAACTGGTTGATCAAGTTCATGCGAAAATACGTGCGCGTTCACGAACGTATGCATGAAGATCATTTCTTCATTGTTGAAAATGGGATTCGTCATGCGACTCCGTTGTTCGTTGCTTTGATCTTCCTTGAAGCTACGGACATTATTTTCGCTGTGGACTCGGTGCCGGCGATCTTTGCGATCACGAATGAACCTTTGTTAGTTTTCACTTCGAATATCTTTGCGATTCTTGGCCTGCGCTCTTTGTACTTCTTGCTTGCCGGTGTCGTCGACAAGTTCCACTTACTGAAGTATGGTCTAGCTGCCGTTCTTATTTTCGTGGGCTTAAAGATGGTGTGGTTGAACAAGCTGTTCGATGGCCACTTCCCTATTCTGTGGTCTCTCGCTATCATCGCCTTCTTTATTGGCGGCTCGGTCGCCCTTTCTTTGCTAATTAAGCCAAAGAATAAATGACAAGTGCCCCTAAGATCAGGATAATGATCTTAGGGGGCTTTTTATGAATAGAAGACTGTTCTTCGCTCTTAATGCCACGGATCCTCTTTCCGAATCCTTCCTACCCACTTACAAAAAATTGAAAATCAATGCCGATCGGCGAGAAATCAATGTGAAGTGGGTTCCTGTTGATAACTTCCACATCACCGTCAGTTTTTTGGGCGAACAGCCTGAAGAAAACATTCCGGCCTTGATGGATGCTTTAAAGGAAGTTTGCACACTCTTCACCCCTTTTGACTTAAAAATCGAAGATATGGGTGCTTTTTCCAATGAACACGATGCTCGAGTTCTTTGGTTAGGCGTTCAGAAAAAAAGGTACTTAGGTGAATTTAAGTATGCTCTGGATGATTTGCTACTGGAGCGCGGACTGATTCAACATCCAGACGCTAGAGAATTCAAACCTCATTTGACCTTCGGAAGACTTCGCAATCCTCGCAGTGTGAAAGACATGATTTCACCCTTCAAAAGAAAAAGTTTTGGAAAAATTCATGTGAATGAAATCGTGCTTTATGAATCAAAACTTCAGGGAGTTTTCCCCGTGTATACGCCGATTTTACGTTGCCCTCTGACGGGAGAAGAAAAGCTTGTGGAAGAAGAGGCCTTTCCGATTATCGCGCCATAAAAAAAGGGAGCTTACGCTCCCTTTTTTTTATCTGTGGGCCCATCCGTAAAGGCGGATGTAGATCGTGCTGTTCTTAAGATAGAACATCAGATCTCCATAGTAGTGACCTTCAAATGGAGGCCAGAAGAAAACTCTTGTCCAGCAAGTTTGGCGTGGTGGCAATATCTTCGGGCAATTTGTCGTGGCATCGTAGGCTTGCCCACGGATTGAAATGCCTTCGAGGTCCACTTGTTGCTCGCCTGCTGTTAATGAAAAATCGGCATACATACGGCTGTTCACCCAAGTAGAACCGAAGTTGTAGCTATAGTACTGGTCTTGCTGTTTTCCTGACTCAACTGTCAATGCGGTGACGTCGTTTGCCGAAGCCATCACGCTTCCAAAAATCAATGACATGAAAATGAGTAGCTTCATCATGGTTCCCCCTACACTTAAAGTCTGAAAGACGGACGCATGCGAATCAATGCAAATGCTTGAAATTTACGCACAGGGTTGCAAAAAAGAAGCAGGCACTTACTGGCACTGAACATTGGCAGTTGCATTCACGAAGTAGTACGGTCCATTTGCGTAAACATAAGCGTACTGGAAGCCACCTGCGGGCACCCACACTTGGAACCAAGAATTCATCCACACACCTGTTTGAGTTAGACCGAAAACTTGTCCTTGGCAGAAGGCATTGAAGCCTGTGTAGTTATAAACCTGAACAGCAGTCCATTGAGGTGTCACTTGGAATTGCATTTGCGGAACCCACCAAGCAAAGCTCAATGAAGGCAGCATAAAGCCCACGATAGCAACGAATAGATTTCTCATAAAAACTCCTCGGTTAAAACTTTCCAGAGCCTCGTAACATGGGCCCTGTCGCTGTTTCAACGAAGAAACGACAGCCTTGTACTACAAAGAAATTAAGATCGTGAATTGCTGTTTATTTCAATTTGGAAGAGAGGTTGAGGGCCTCGTGACCCAGTTTTGCGCGATGGGTTGCAAAAAAGAAGCAGGCACTTTTTTCGATGCGATGGGTTGCAGAAAAGAAGCAGGCACCTTTTGGTCGGCGCCTTCAAAAAAAAAGGAGCTATTTCTAGCTCCTTTTTTTTGGCGATTAGATGCCTGATTTTAGGCGTTCTTCGTCGTCGACGTGGGTTTGGATGCCGCCCTTAAGATTTGGACGGTAAGCCAGGTGGTTGATGTCGTAGATGAAGTTGGCACCGTTCACGCCTGGAGTTTGCCACTCAGGGCCCAAACGGATGGCGTCCACGGGACATGCTTCTTCACAGTAACCGCAGAATACGCAGCGAAGAATGTCGATTTCGTAGCTGATCGGGAATTTTTCGACGTGAGGGTCGTTGTGTTCCGCCGCTACGATTTTGATACATTCCGCAGGACAGTTCGTCGCACACAACATACAAGCTGTGCAACGAAGTGAACCGTCTTTTTTCACTGTCAGAACGTGATTCCCTTTAAAGCGAGGAGAGTATTCATACTTTTCCTCTGGGTAGTTCAACGTCATCATTTTCTTGCGGTTAAGAAGGTTCACCAACAAGTGCTTCATGGTGATGCCCAGGCCACCCAGGACCCCTGGCAAGTACCACTTTGCTTTTTCAGAGTTATTTTGCATTACGCTCATAGGCTGCCTCTTCTAAATACAAACTCGTTCTTCTTACGAGCTTCCAAAGTCACTTGGTCTTCACGCTGATTCATCGGCATGAAAGGTTGAGCTGTCGCTGTTGGGATTGTCAGGTTTTTACCTGCCAACAACAACGCCGCTTCCGTCAAAGTCAGTGCTTCAGAAACAATCGTCGTTACTTTTTTGAACTTCTGTTCAAGACCTGCGTGGTTGATGAACGTGCCATCTTTTTCCACGAAAGTTTTTGTTGGGATCAACCATACGTTGCCAGTCAAAGACATCAACGCATCGTCTTTACCTGCTTGCAACCAGATCAAGTTTTGAGCTTTTGAAAGCTCTTTCACGCGCTCTTGAAGATCAGGGAAAACGGCTTGGTTTTCAGGACCCGCAACAACCACAGTTTTGATCGAACCGTTACCAAGTCCTTGAGTCAAATCCGCCCAAGTTGCTGTGATACCGTGTTTTTCCAAAACTTTCAGAAGACCTTTTGTATTCGGGTTTTTATCACCACGAAGAAGAAGGCCGTCAAAGCTGTCGAAAGTTTCTTTGTTATTAATCCAGAAGAAGACTTTCTTAGTTTTGAATTCGTTTACGAATGTAGACACAATCGCATCAAACTCTTCCACTGTGTATTGAGCCGTCAAAACAAGAGCCAAAGAATCGCCCGAAGTGTTTTTCAAAACTTCATGAGCATTCTTCGCCGCCGCTCCGCCAGCCATTTCTGTCCAGCCAGAAGCATTGCGAACTTGCGCTTTCAACAAGCGAGTTTCTTTGTTCACGAATTTATAGATGTCGCGACCTTCGTCACACATCCAGTAACCGTTCACTTTTTCATTGTAAACAGGCTTCACGCGGAAGAAACCTTCCTTGTTGAAGTACACTTTTACGTTACAACCGTTTGAACAACCGTTGCAGACTGTTTCCGCGTCTTTGAGATACCATACGCGCTGACGGAAACGGAAATCTTTCGACGTCAATGCACCGACCGGGCAGATGTCGACAGTATTCAAAGAGTATTTATTGTTAAGCTCAACACCTTCGTGAGTTCCGATTTCAGAACGGTCACCACGGTTGAAGATACCCAACTCATTCGTCTTAGAAACTTCTTCAGTGAAACGAACGCAGCGAGAGCACAAGATACATCTTTCAGAGTCCAAAACCACTGTCGGACCTAGATCGACCACTTTGTGTTTTTTTACTTTGGCTTCAGCCATTTCTGGATCGTACTTACCGTACTCCATGTATTGGTCTTGAAGACCGCACTCACCCGCTTGGTCACAGATAGGGCAATCCAACGGATGGTTGATCAAGTGGAAGTCCAAGCCCCACTTTACAGCATCACGTACTTTTTCAGACGTGTTGTTGATCTTCATGCCTTCCGTAACCATTGTGTTACATGCGATTTGTACACGTGGATTTCCTTCGATCTCCACCATACAAAGACGACATACACCCGCGACACTCAAACCTGGGTGCCAGCAGTAGTGTGCGATACGATCGCCAGACTGTTGCATGGCTTCGATAATCGACGTGCCTTCTTTTACTTCGACTTCTTTGCCATTAATGGTGCATTTCGGCATATGTCGTTCCTTTTACTTTCGAACGTCCTTCGCGGACATAGAATTCAAATTCATCTCTAAACTTAGTCACAAAGCTCAAAACCGGAAGAGCCGCTGCATCGGAAAGGGCACAGATTGTTTTCCCTTTCATGTTGTCAGCAACTTTGATCAACAAGTCGATGTCTTGCAAACGACCGCGACCTTCCAAGATCGAGTGAAGAATCTTGTTCAACCAACCTGTACCTTCACGGCAAGGTGTACATTGACCACAAGACTCATGCGCATAGAAGTGAGTCAAAACACCCAACATATCCACCATACATTGAGAGTCGTCGATCACGATCACCGCACCAGAACCAAGCATGGTTCCAAGGCCCGCCAATGATTCGTAATCTAGATTTGCTTTCGCCACTTCTTCTGCTGTTAAAACAGGAGCTGAAGATCCACCAGGAATAACCGCTTTTAATTTGCGGCCTGGTTTCATGCCTCCGCCCTCTTTCATAAGCAAATCCATCAAAGGATAGCCCAATGGAACTTCGTAGTTCCCTGGAGTCATCACGTTTCCAGAAAGAGAGAACAATTTTGTTCCCGCAGATTTTTCTGTTCCATGTTTGCGGTAAGTTTGTGCGCCATCGCGAACGATGTAAGTCACGGCCGCCAAAGTTTCCACGTTGTTCACGATTGTTGGTTTACGCAAGTAACCTTGAACCGCTGGGAATGGAGGCTTCAATTTTGGTTGGCCTTTCAAGCCTTCCAAAGAAGAGATCATGCCTGTCTCTTCACCGCAGATATAAGCGCCGGCACCACGGTACACATCAAGGTCAAAGTCGAAACCAGAACCCAAGATGTTTTTACCAAGAAGGCCCGCTGCATAAGCTTCTTTGATCGCTTTATTTAAGCATTCGATCGGGTAAACGTATTCACCACGAACGTAGATATAACCTTTATTAGAACCCACCGCGAAGCCAGAGATAATCATGCCTTCGATCAATTGATGTGGAGCACGCTCCATCATCATACGGTCTTTAAATGTACCAGGCTCCCCTTCATCGGCGTTGCAAAGAAGGTAACGAGGTTCTCCATTTTTAGGAAGGAAGCCCCATTTCATACCTGTTGGGAAACCTGCACCACCACGACCACGAAGACCCGAAGCTTTCACTTCGTCGATGATTTGCTGAGGTTGCATTTTCAAAGCTTTTGGCAAAGTTTCGTAACCGCCTTTAGCTTTGTAACCAGCCAAAGTTTGATACTCTGGCAAGTGATAGAATTCCGTCAGTAATTTTGTTTCAGCCATTATTTCATTCCTCGTAGCAGATTCATTGCTGATTCCGGAGTGAGTTTCTCATGATACGTGTCGTTTACTTGCATCATTGGAGCCGTTCCGCAGGAACCCAAGCACTCCACTTTGCTGACTGTGAAACGGCCATCTGAAGTGACTTCGCCGTATTTCACACCCAACTCGTGGCAGATGTGGCTAGCCATCTCGCGACCACCTTCAAGAGCGCAGGAAATATTCGTGCATACTTGCACATGGTATTTACCCACCGGCTTTTGATTGAACATCGTATAAAACTTAAAAACTTCGTTAATACGTGCTTCAGGGATGTCCATCACTTTAGAAAGATACGTGATCATTTCCGCAGTGACGAAACCGTTGTTTTCTTTTTGTGCGATGTAAAGGCTTGGGATGATCGCAGAATCTTTCGCTTCATAGCGATTCAATTCTTTTTTTACTTCCGCCAAACCTTGTTCACTTAGTTGAAACATTCTTTTTCCTTTAAATTTTTCAAAACTCTAAGTTGCTTCAGTTCCGGGCCTTGCGGCCCTCCGCTCTGCGGGCTGCCGCCCTTCCGTCCGATTATCTATCTAGTTCACCAGCGATTAAGTTCATCGATGCGACAGTTGCGATAGCATCTGCCAACATCGCGCCTTTCACTACCGTTGGGTACGATTGGTAGATCGCGAAACATGGTGGACGGACTTTCAAACGGTATGGATTTGCAGAGCCGTCGCTCACTAGATAGAAACCTAGTTCACCGTTGGCCGCTTCCGTCGCATCGTAAACTTCGCCCACTGGAGGACGAAGCCCTTTGATGATCAACATGAAGTGATTCATCAAACCTTCGATGTTTCCGTAAACGTCTTTTTTCTCTGGAAGAACGATGCCTTTGTCGCGGATTGTGTAATCGCCACCTGGAACGTTTTTGCAGACTTGTTCGATGATACGAACTGATTGGCGCATTTCTTCGAAACGAACCAAGTAACGGTCGTAGATATCACCTGTTGTTCCTACTGGAACATCAAAGTCCAAAGCGTCGTAACCATAGTAAGGTTTCGCTTTACGCAAATCCAAGTTCACGCCGGAAGCGCGAAGAAGAGGACCTGTGTAACCCCATTGAATCGCGTCTTGAGCAGATACCGGGCACACGTTTTTAGTACGAAGGATGAAGATTTTGTTGTCCAAAACCATCGAAGCCATTTCGTCAGTGCCTTTACGGATCTCTTTACAAAGAGCTAAAACTTCGTCGAACCAGCCTTCAGGCGCATCTTGAGCCATACCACCGACGCGAGTCATAGATACAGTCAAACGAGCTCCGCAAAGTTTTTCGAACAAGCCATAAACCTGTTCACGAAGACCGAACATATAGAAGAAAGAAGTCAAAGCACCCAAGTCCATCGCGCCCGTACCGATTGCAATCGTGTGGTCGATGATACGAGAAAGCTCTGCCAAGATCACACGCATCGCTTGCGCTTTAGGCGGGATTTCCACGCCCAACAAACGCTCGACCGCTTTACAGTAACCAATGTTATTCATTGGCGCTGAACAGTAGTTCAAACGATCTGTGTACGGGATCACTTGGTTGTACGGATGAGTCTCTGCCATTTTTTCGAAACAGCGGTGAAGATATCCGATTTCATTGTTACAACGAACGATCGTCTCGCCGTCCATCTCAGCCATCACACGAAGAGTTCCGTGCATCGCTGTATGGGCAGGACCGATATTCAAAGGAACATATTTATCATTCAACACATCACCAGGAGAACCCGGTTCGTTGTTGAAGTGAATTGGCAATGAGGACGTGCAAGGTTGTTGCAAGTTCGCATCGTAGTCTTTACGAAGCGGATGACCCACGAATTGATGATGAGTCAAGATACGGCGCAAGTTAGGATGACCCTCGAACTTGATACCGAACATGTCATAGGCTTCACGCTCAAACCAGTCCGCACCCTTCCAAGCCGGAAGAACTGTCCCGATAGATTCGTTTTCACCAACCTGTGCTTTTACACGCAAACGAGAAGCGTCTTTTGACGAGAACAAGTGGTAAACAACGTCGAAACGTTTTTCGCGGTTTGGAAAATCCACTCCGCACACGTCCATCAAGAAATCGAAATGACCATTTTCGCGAAGAAACAAAAGCAACGCCGGAACGTCTTCTTTTGGAACTTCAAGAACGTCATCACCCACAGCGTGGATGAACTTGTAGTTCTCGATTTTAAATTTACCCGCGAGGTTTTGTTTTAAAGTCTCAAGTTTGTTCATATGGATACTTCCAGTTGTCTTTCCAAGGACGTGGTTGACGAGTCGCAATCATACGTTGCAATGCCATGATTCCATCCATCACCGCTTCTGGTGTTGGAGGGCAACCTGGGATGTAAACGTCGACAGGGATGACTTTGTCGACGCCTTGAAGAACGTGGTAAGCGCGGTAGAAACCACCAGAGCTTGCACACGCGCCCATGGAGATCACGTATTTTGGTTCAAGCATTTGTTGATAAATACGAGTGATCACCGGAGCCATTTTTTCTGTGATAGTTCCAGCAACGACAAGCAAGTCCGCTTGACGAGGAGAGAAACGAGCCACCTCAGCACCGAAACGTGCTAGGTCATACTTCGGTCCCATCACTGACATGAACTCGATACCACAACAAGCAGTACCGTAAGGCATTGGCCACAAAGAATTTTTTTGCCCCCACGCCACCAAAGCATCGAGCCTTGATGTGAAAGCAACATCTCGTGACATATCATCTATGGCTTGAGTTCCGCTTGCGCCTGCGAGAGACACAGAACCCTGCACTTGATCTTTGTGCATAAATACACCTCTGCAATTTCATTTAGCTATCATTAAGTAGTTACTGAAAATCCGTAATCCTGACAACTAGATAAGTAATATAAGGGGCGCGTCTGATTTCTTCAACGCGGCATTCCGAAACGGGGTAATTGAAATTGATTCTCTAGTCGTCTCATTTCAAACTTTAATTTCCACCTAACATCACTCGAGGAGAAGTCCAGTTGTTGATCAGCAGGACTTCGAGGGGACCTCGACAAGAAGGGAAACAGCATGAAGAAAATGGCTCTGTACGTGAGTTCTGCCATGCTTGCGATCAGCTTAGGGGCGCAAGCTAATTCAAAAAGACAAGATTTGCTCATTAAACTAGCACCGGGCTTCGTCGAGTTCGAAATGCAGGGAGCAAAAATCGAAAAGCTGAGCGAATCCTGGGTTCGCGTTCAAGCGCCTCGCGGTATGAGCATTCAATCTCTGGAGAAAAATCCAGCTGTTGAGTACGTTCAACCGAACTACAAAGTGAAATTACTTGAAGATTATCGCATTGAAGACCCATTGCGCCGTGCTGCTTTGGCGAAAATGCTTTCTAGAAATCCTCAACTTCGCGCAGCCGCTCGTCAGGACAATCCGGCGATCCCTGACGCTCCGCAAACTACAACAGGCGCGGATCCTTTGTTTTCAAAACAATGGGGCATGATCGATAACGGCGTTGTCGATGCATGGAAAGTGACTAAAGGAAGTCCAGATATGATCGTTGCCGTGATCGACACGGGCGTGGACTACACTCACGAAGATCTTCTGCCGAACTTGTGGAGAAACGCGAATGAAATTCCAAACAACGGTATTGATGACGACGGCAACGGTTATGTCGACGACGTGATCGGCTGGGACTTTGTCGGCAACGACAACAAGCCTTACGACCTGGCTGTTGATACTTTGGATGGACTGTTTAAAGGTGGAAACCCGGGTCACGGAACTCACTGTGCTGGCAATGTGGCAGCTCGTGGTGACAACGGTAAAGGGATTGCGGGCGTCGCACCGAATGTGAAAATCATGTCTTTGCGTTTCATCGGCATGACTGGCGGCGGAACCACAGCGGATGCGATTAAATCTATTCGTTACGCTGTTGATAATGGCGCGAAGGTTTTGAACAACTCTTGGGGTTCTGAAGGTGAAGAACCAGGCGCTCCAGAAAACCAAGCTTTGCGTGATGCTGTTCAATACGCGCAAGACAAAGGTGTTCTTTTTATCGCCGCCGCAGGTAACGGCCACAAAGGCGTTGGTTACGACAACGACAATGACCCAAATCCTGCCTACCCGGCTTCTTACCCGCATGACAACATCATCGCGGTAGCGGCTTTGGATTCCAACGATCGCTTGGGTTCATTCTCAAACTGGGGGCACAAGTCGGTGGATATCGGCGCACCTGGTGTGAAAGTATTTTCGACAGTTGTGGGTCAAGGCTACACTGACACCGTGATCGATAAGTTTGGTTTCAAAGCCACTTGGGACGGAACTTCCATGGCAGCTCCACACGTTGCAGGTGCCGCGGCTCTTTACTGGTCGGCTCATCCAGAGAAATCTTGGCAAGATGTGAAGGCGGCGATCTTGGGTTCTTCTCGTAGAATTCAAGCTCTTGACGGCAAGTCTGTGTCGAACGGCAAGTTGGACGTTAAAGCTTTGATGAATTACTAAAGCTTTCACCAACTTAATTTGTAAAAGTGAAGCACCTCTAAAAAAGTAGAACGAGCACTTACCGAAAGGATTTCAAAGATGCGCGTTCTACTTTTTTCATTTCTAGCCACTACTCTTTTTTCTGCAACATCATTTGCCGAGAAGTTTGAGCTTGATAAGTCTCACACGGATGTCAGCTTCAGGGCACCTCACTTGATGGTTTCCAAAGTCAAAGGCCGTTTCGAAAAATTCGAAGGTACTTTCGACTTCGACGAAAAAACTCAAAAATTGGAAAACGTGTTCGTCAAAGTTTACACAGACTCTTTGAACACGAATGAGAAAGACCGCGACAAGCACTTACGCACGGCGGATTTCTTCGACGTTAAAAAATATCCAGAGATGACCTTCAAGGGAAACAAAGTTGATTACGACAATGGCAAGCCCGATAAAATTCATGGCGACCTGACTATTCGTGGTATCACGAAGCCGGCGACCTTCGACATCGACTACAAAGGCGCGGTCAACGATCCATGGGGAAATCGTGTCATTTCTTTCGAGGCTGAAGCTAAAGTAAATCGCAAAGACTTCGGTTTGAACTGGAATAAAGCGATGGACAAAGGCGGCTGGGTTGTCGGCGACGACATCGAAATCGAAATTGATGGCGAAGCCAAAGTAGCAAAACCTGCAGCTCCGGCAAAAAAATAGGAGCTGACATGCATCCCTCATCACGGACACATAAAGTGGGCTTAGGCCTTCGCCAGCCCCATTATTCCTATTTAGAAACCCGTCCTCAAACTGAAGCAGCTTGGTTTGAGGCGATCACAGAAAACTATCTGAATTCACGCGGGCGTCCTTTAGAGATGCTAAAGTTGATTCGTCAGGATTACCCGGTGGCCCTGCACGGACTATCGATGAATATCGGATGCCCTGAAGGATTGCGTCTGGATTATTTGCAAAAACTGCGGGAGCTGATTGAACACGTCGAGCCTTTTATTGTTTCAGATCATCTTTGTTGGACGGGATCTCCGGACCAGAATCTTCATGATCTTCTGCCTCTCCCGTTTACAGAAGACAGCATTGAGACTTTGGTGAACAACATCGATTTCGTACAAAACTTTTTGCGTCGACCGCTAATTCTGGAAAATATTTCCACTTACATCAGCTATCGCAGCAACGAAATGAATGAGTGGGATTTTATTAGTGAAGTCAGCCGTCGCTCGGGTTGTGGGCTTCTGCTGGATATGAACAATGTGTATGTGAATTCCTATAATCACGGCTTTGACCCGAATTATTTCTTAAACCACATTCCTTTGGATCGCGTGGTGCAAGTTCACATGTCCGGTCCGACAAAATTTGAAGACATTCTTTTTGATAATCACGGGCAGGAAATTCCAGAACAAATCTGGGATTTATTCAAACTAATGGCGCCAAAAATTCGCCACTTGCCTATTTTAATTGAACGCGACGAAGACATTCCGGATTTCAAAGAACTTGAAGTCGAAGTGATGAAAGCAGTTTACATCTTGGAGGGCTCTCATGAATCTGAACGAAGCACAGAACCTGTTTAAAAAAGGCCTTCTTGGCGAAAATGATCAGGCTTTTCAAAAAACTTTAAAAGCTGTAGGACAAATGTCTTTAGAGCGCGCTTTCAAAGTTTACAATCACAGCTACATCCGTCGCTTAACCGAAAGCTTGAAAGAAACTTATCCCGCGGTTTTTTGGGTTTTAGGTGCGGATTCATTTCAGCAAGTGGCGGCGGATTATATCAATGCGCAACCTTCGTTGTCTTATGATCTGGCTGCCCATGGAGCCGAGTTCCCGGCATTCCTAAAAACATCTTCGGTGTCTGCCGGTATTCCGTTTCTTTATGAGCTGGCCCGTTTTGAGTGGGCGATCAAAGACATGCATCACACACCCACGCCGCAGCCACTTTCTGAAGAACATATCGAAGAACTTTTGCGTGAAGAGGATTTCAAAGTTCACTTCATCGAGTCCATGCATATTTTCGAAAGCCCTTACTCGATCTATGATGTTTGGAGACAGCGCAACGAGCGCACTTATCACTTTGAAGATATTCACTGGAGCCATCCGGAGCATCTTTTGGTTTATAAGAAGCAAAGAAAGATTTATGTCCAAAGAATCGATGCCGTCGAAGCCCAAATCCTTTTGGATTTAAAAGAAGGGAAATCGGTAGCGACAGCTTTGGCCGATTTTTCTCACGCTTTGAATGCGGAAAAAGTCACGCAGCTCTTAGAGATGATCACAAGAGCTGGCATTGTCGAAGACGTTTTAGTTTTAGAGAATTAAGCGGCTTTTTTACCGATCACTTCAGAAGCCATGTTGTTCACCATGTGCTGAAGAGTGTTGGCCTGAGCAGACATTTCTTCCGAGGTTGCGGCAGTTTCTTCTGCCGCTGCCGAGAAGGCTTGAGTTTGCCTTTCTAAAGATCCCATCGCTTCATGAATGGCTTTGATGCCATCTGACTGATGAGTCGAAGTTTCCGAGATCTCTTGATTCAACACCGTCACTTTTTGCACGGAACTCACAATGCCATCGAGAACCTTGTCGCTTTTTTCGGCAAGTTCCAAAGACACGCGTGTTTGTTCAACACTGCTTGTGATCACTGTTTTTACTTCTTTAGCCGCGCTCGCAGATTTTAACGCCAAACCGCGTACGGCTTCTGCCACGACGGCGAAACCCTTTCCTTGCTCTCCGGCGCGGGCCGCTTCGACAGCAGCGTTTAAGGCGAGCAAATTTGTCTGAAAGGCAATGTCATCGATAATATCCATTGCGGAAGTGATCTCGCCGGAAATTTTGGACATGACCGTGATGGCCTCGATCAATTTTTTTACTTCGTGAGCACCTTCAGAAGCTCCAACTTCGGAAGTCTTGGCAAGTTCGGCCGCGGTCTTTGCGCGATCCTGATTCGCCTTCACGATTTCATTTAAATCTGTCACTGAACGCAACGTCTCTTCAATTCGTGCAGCCGACTCCACCGCTCCTTGAGCGACATTTTGACCAGCCGTTGAAAGCATATTGGAAGCTTCCAACACTTGCTGGCTCGCGGTGTTTGTTTCACTCACTGTCTGCGCCAAGAAATTCATCAGGCGGCTTGCAAACACGTAGAACAGTGCAAATGCTAAAACGAAGGCCAGTGAAAAGCCGATAAGAACTTTATCGCGGAAAGTGGCAACCGCTTTTTCCACGTCATCGACATAAACGCCGCTTCCGACGATCCATTGCCATGGTTTGAACTGACGAACGAAACTGATTTTAGGTTCGGGTTGAGGCGAACCTGGCTTGGGCCACATATAATTGGCAAAGCCTTCAGCCTCTGCTGTTTGCCCAATGCGCGCAAACTCCACGAAGAGTTTAAAACCGTTCGGGTCTTTCATATCAGACAGGTCTTTACCGTCGAGTTCGGGCTTAATTGGATGCATCATCATGCGAGGGTGAAGATCATTAATCCAAAAGTACTCGTTGCCACTATAGCGAAGAGCCTTGATAGCGGCGAGGGCTTGATCTTTCGCTTGATCTTCCGTGATTTCTTTCTTTTGAAATAGTTCGTACTTGTGCTCAATGATTTTTGTCGCGATATCAACCGTGCTTCGAATAGCGACTTTCCGATCTTCATACATATTGTCGCGAACCAGCGGAAGAACATAAAAAAGAACAATGGCCCAAAGAGGTAGGATCGCTACAATCAGTAACGCCAAGGTTTTATATCGATAACTCCGCGTTTTCCAAATACGATCCAACATGAATACTCCCTGTGTTGAATGACCCAGGGCTACATCGTCAAAATATTTTTGCAGCTGAAGGAACTTCTTAATATTCCGAAACACTTTTTAATTTCTGTTTCAGACTGAAACAATCTTATCTGCCACCGCCACCTTCGCCGGAAGTACGCCTCGGGTTTACTCCTGGCGGGATGATTTCTGAGCCCGAAACCTCTTGCTGCCAAGGCGAAAGCCGCGAAGCTCTCATGAGGTCTTTATGATAAGACAGAAGCAAACTTCCCTTCTCTAGAACATCGATCAAATAGTCCCGATCTTGAAGACTGACGGCAAAGCAGCCTTCGCTCCATCCCAGTCGACCGTTTTGTGCGATGAACTGTTCGCTGACGTAGCTGGCACCATGCAAGACGATGGCGCGCTCTTTGGCGCGATCATTGGATTTATCAATTCCTTCAAGGTATAGTGAGCGCCCATTCACTTTGCTGGGATAAGTCCCTTGCGCAAAGTAAAACCCCAAAGAGCTTTTCCAAGAATCGACAAAGTTTGAAAAGCTGCGCGCTTCTAGGACGCCTGAGTTGATGCCATGAGCGACATAAAATCTTTCGACATAGCCATAATCTAAATGCAGGAGATAAAGACGTTTGACGGTGGAAGGTTCTGAATAGTCCACAATCACCGCGTACTCAGTATTCGGGATCAGGCCCACATTGTAGTCAAACATACGGAAGGTCAGATCTAAGGCTTCCCGAGAGATTCCTTGTTGTAAGAATACGTCAAAGACCTTACGGCCATCGGCAATTCTTCGCTCGAACATGGATTCTGCTAAAGCTAAACGGGAACAAAGGAATATGAAAAAGAAAGCTGCGATGAAACGAACGAAATTTTTCATCAGATCACTGTTGCGGGTTTTGAATTCACCCGCAAGTTAAGAATCAGAAACACTGGAACACTAAGGCCAAGGAATGTAAGGCACATCCTGACATACGATCGGCAAAGCTTCTGCTTGAAGAGGCGCTGCCACGTGATCAATTTCCGAAGACTCATCTAAGAGTGCAATGTGAGAACGCAACATCAAATTAGCGATGAACATCGTGGAGTCACCCAGACGCTCTTGCGCCATTTTTTCGTGACGTGGAATCAGCACGGCAATGCGACGGATGGATTCAAGAATATGACGAACCATGCAGTTATAACGGGGTTCGCGCTCGAGTTCATGGATCAACTCATCGGCGTAATTCGCCAGTTCGTTGTATTCTCTTTCTTTATAGAACTGCAAAAGATATTTTTGCATCACTTCCACCGCTGCGGGACGGAAGTTATCTAAAGAATCTTTACCGGCTGGATTTACCGCCCTGAACTTCGGAGTTTCGTTCATCGAGATAAAGTAATCACACGTCATCGGGATACCGACTCTTTGGAAAGGCTGAACCAAAAGATCTGCCACCGGAGAAATGAGTCGCAGCTTTCTTTCCATTGAGATCAAACGTTTTGTGACTTCTTTGCTTTTTCCATTAGAGAGCCTTTCGTAGTGAGGCGCTCTTTTTTTATTCAGCTCTAAGGCTTCGTCAATGTGTTCAGTTAGGCAGGCGCGCGGCTTAATACCGGCAGCAAAACTTGCACTTCCTAACATCAAACTTAGAATGAAAATAAGTCCGTGGCTGAAATTCATAGAGACGTTATAGCATAGTCCCCTTCATCAACCCTGTGAGCTCAGGGGCCCTCTGTAATAAGGGAAGGCTTGTCTACACTTTAGACATTCTTGCCCCCTTGTCATCTTTCCTGCTTTGGTCGGGCTCGCATATCTCTGGATGAGACGTCGTTTCTGCAATACGAACCAATGCAAGGTGGTTTCACTTAATACTGTTAAGATTTCGACAAATAAAATCCGAAAAGATAGGTGTATGAAATACCCCGGAACGTTTCTCTTCATATTTCTATTTCTTACGGCTGCGTGGGCGGGGCCCAATTCTTTAACTTATCAAGGGCGCATTTTACGTTCCGATGGCTCACCCTTAGAATTTAATAACGTCAGCTTTCAGTTTGAAATCACCAGTCCCGACGGGCTTTGTGTTCTGTACCGCGAACAAGTGAACGGCATCAACATGACGAATTCAGGTGGCGTGTTCGACGTCGCTATTGGCAGCGGCACGAAAAGCTTTCCCGCCGACGCTTCTTTCAAACTTCTGGATGCATTCGTTAATGCCGGATCTTTATCTTGTTACGGAAGTGCCAATTACAATCCGAGCTACGATGACATTCGTCGTCTGCGGGTGCAGTTTCACGATGGTTCTGGTTGGAAAGTTATTTCTCCAGACTCTGAAATTCGCTCGGTGCCTTATGCCGGTTACTCTTATTCGGCGACAAAACTAGGAACAAATAGTGCCTCTGATTTTTTATTAAAGGCCGGAATTCCAACCTGTGCTTCGGGAACATTTTTATCTTGGAATGGTTCCACTTTAGCTTGTGCCAGCGTTGCTGGAGCTAGCGGCGGCACGGTGACGGACGTCACTTCCGCAAACTCCTATTTAACAATCATCAATGGCACTTCAACACCGACACTCACCTTGAACGTCGGAACTGCCGCAAACACCGTGGCTGCGGGAAATGATCCCCGTCTTTCTGATGCGCGTATTCCAACGGGAGCAGCCGGTGGAGATTTAAGTTCCACTTATCCCAACCCCACGGTCGCAAAAATCCAAGGCGTGGCGGTTTCTACAACCGCACCTAACACGGGTGAATACTTAAAGTACAATGGAGTTCAATGGCTTCCTGCCGTGATCACGAGTTCTGATGTTTCAGGATTAGCAGCGACCTTAAGCGGTTATGTTACGCAATCTTATTTTAGCTCGGCGGTTGCAAGTGCGAACTGCGCCCAACATCAAACGATGTATTGGGAGGCCGCAACGAACAGCTTTAAGTGTCTATCTATCAATGTCAGTGTGGCTGGTGATGTCAGTGGTTCCATTGGCTCCGTCAGTGTCGACAAGATCAAAGGCGTTGCTCTTGATTTTTCAACCGCCCCGACATCAGGTCAGACATTGAAATTTAACGGCACAAGTTGGGCTCCTGCGAATGACAATAATGGCGGCGGGACTATCACTGCATTGACTGGCGATGTGACAGCAAGTGGTTCCGGATCTGTTACAGCGACAGTGAATTCCGTTGGTGGTTCAACCGCAGCGAATATTCATAGCGCCACTCAAGCGGCGAACGCGGCAACGGATGCGAATACTGCCTCGACTATTATCAAAAGAAATGCTTCGGGAAACTTTACCGCCAACAACGCCAATTTAAACAGCGTCGTTTTGAAAGATTCTGGCTCAAATACGGTAACGCTTCAAGCTCCGACTACAGTTTCTACTAGCTACTCTCTTAAGTTCCCTGCGGCGCAAAGTGGAGCGAATCAGTTACTTCTGAATGATGGTGCTGGCAATCTTTCTTGGACAAGTTTATCTTCCGTGGGCGTCACTAATGTTGGGGTCACCGCTCCTATCGTAAATTCCGGAACGGCGTCGGCACCGACAATTGGAATTCAACAAGCCAATGGTTCACAAGCGGGCTATCTTTCTAGCGCGGACTGGACAAGCTTCAACAGCAAACAAAGTGCAACCCTCAATTCAGGAAATATTTGGATTGGTAACGGATCTAATGTCGCTACGGCGGTCACACCGGCAGGAGATGTGACGATCTCGACGGCAGGCGCGACTTTAGTTGGAAAAATTCAAGGCACCGGTGTTGTCAGCACAACTCCGACCGCGACAAATAATATCTTTAAATACAACGGCGCAAACTGGGCCCCGGGATTTATCGGTGTCGCTGACATCCGTTCAACCGCAGCCGGTAATGCGCAATTCTTTCCGACGACTTGCAGTGCCGCGCAAACTTTGAATTGGGAATCGGCGACGGATAAATATATTTGTACAAACATTGCCATTGGTGATTCGCAAATCACCTACGCTTCCAAAGCGGCGAAAACATTCTTGGCAGCGCCCACGGCTGGCGGAGTTCCTTCATTTAGAACGATTGCCTCTTCCGACCTTCCCACCACGGGAATTGATGGGGCGTACATCAACGGAGGAAACTCTTTTGGTACAAATGCGACCCTCGGTGTGAATGATGCCTTTGGGTTAGATATTGAAACTAACAACGTGGCTCGTGTTTCCATCGGTAGCACTGGGAAAGTCGGTGTTAATGCTTCAGGCGCCTCTTCTCAGTTTCAAGTTCACGGCACAGCGAGTGTGCAAACAGATTACGCGATTGCGACCTTCCAAGATTCTTCAAATAATGGTTTAAGCTTCGGTGTCGACACGTCAAATGGTTGGAGTTGGTTGTATTCACGCACGGCCGGAGTGTCTCCCCGCCCAATCGCTCTTTTTGCTCACAACTCAAATCAAACGCCGGATCTTTTGGTTGATAACGGGCAAGTCGGTGTTGGTACCGGATCTCCGCAAGCTCCTTTGCATGTTGTCGGAAACGGCAATGGCGGCATTCTTATTCAAAAAAGTTCCAATGATAATGGTGGCGCCACAATTGTTTTTGCCAAATCTCGCGGGACGAACACGGCGCGCACAGCCGCTCAATCGGGCGACCGCTTGATGGGACTTTATGGATCTGGCGCTTACGATGCGACGAACATTTCTAACAACTCCGCAGCCATTCAATTTCTTGCCGCCGAAAATTTCACAAGTACGGCGCAAGGGACGTCAATTGATTTTGGAACGACTCCGATTGGCGGCACGGCTCGACAAACACGAATGACCATTCTTCCGTCTGGCCAGATTGCCGTCGGAACAATCACCGCTCCCGCTGGTCTGTTGTCAAACACTACGACGAATCTAGGTGACTCGGGCACTATTGCGGCTATCAACGGAAATGGCATCGGACCTGGCGGGTTCCAGTGGGAAGCCGCGGGCACCGGATACGCGACGACACTTTTTAACTCGACCAATTTAGCAAATGCTCATGGACTCCAGCTTTACACCGCCTCGAGCGATGCCAACGTGAACATTCTGTATGCTCGCGCCAATGGCAATGCAAGATTTTCTGTCAAAGGAAACGGATTCGTTGGGATTAATACGCCCGGTCCTCGAGAAGCCATGGAAATTAATAAAGGGCACTTCTTCCATGCAGGAGGCGACCTCGTTCACTTCTTCAACTCCTACCACAATGGGACTCAACGTTACGGTGGTTATGGCGGTGTCGCTGGCTATACAGGTGGAATTGGATTCAGCCCTTCTACTGGAAATCTGTACTTAATGACATCAAATACTGCCGGCACCTCAGACAACCCCACCGTGGGAGTGGGCAATCACGTCGTTTTAGACCGGAACGGCAATCTGGGTGTTGGAACAGGCTCTCCGGGTTACACTCTTCACGTCGTAGGATCTGCTGGGTTAAGTTCAGGAACAGCTTGGATTAATGCCTCAGACATCCGATTAAAAAATATTAAAGGCGACTATGAGTACGGATTGAATGAGATTCTGAAATTACACACAGTCCGCTTCAACTATAAAAAAGGAAATCCTTTAGGACTTCCTTCAGATCACAAGATGACAGGCTTCATTGCCCAGGAAGTTCAAAAAGTAATTCCCGATGCCGTGAAAACTCGCGCGGACGGTTATCTTGAGTTGAACGTCGATCCCATTCACTGGGCGACAGTCAACGCCGTTCAAGAACTTCATGGCATTTGCAAACAATCTGAAGAACAAATGAAATCAGTGGATGCCCGCTTGCAACGTCATGATCGCGAGATTGCTTCTTTAAAAGAAGAAAATCGTCTGTTGAAACAACAACTGGAAAAACAAAGCCAAGACTTGGAAAAAATCAAAAAGAAGTTAGGCCTTGAATAGCCTAATCTTCTTTGCCGTCTTTCTTCTTAATTGCACCCATATAGGAATACTGCCAAGGACGGAAAGACAACAACACACCTGTGTCTTGCACAGGGACGTTGTGTTCTCCTTCAAAGCGAGACTCTTCTTGCATCTCTAACAAAATACGTTCGAGTTTTGCTTTATACTTGGCTAACGCCGGAGGACTGATCTTTAAAAACGAGAAGCGAATGTAGTCCTCAGGCCGGAAATCATAACTCAAATAACTTGTCTTGGTTTGATCGAACAAAGCCTTACCCACCGGCCCATCACGACGGAAGCGCAGAAAGCCTTGGCGTTTGAATTTCACTTTGTCTCGAGGATGAAGTTCAATCAGATTCAGTCGATCCAACTGAAAAAGATATTTTTTTGATTCGGAACTGGCGATTTGATAATCGCGCTCAATCTTTTGTGGAGTCTTCCCCTCTTGCAACATCATGAAGTAATGCAAAAGGCGCGCATTTTCGGCAAGAGCCTTTTCTTGCTCATCTGAAAGTGTGACGGCCTGATTCGCCTCTTCCAAGTTGGCCGATTTCACGACTTCGGAAAAGCTGATATCAGCCACGCGACAGATTTCTTCTAGTCGCTCAAGGCTTAAACTCTTATTGGAAAGAATGCGCTTCACGCTAGATTCGCTCAAACCTAAGGGTTTCGCTAAATCACGATATAGAACATTCTTCGCTTTTAAGGCGCGTTTCAGTGAGTTTAAAAACTGGTCAATCTGTGACATCTCAACCCCCAAAACTGACGGTAGCGTATTTTAATACTCTAAGCAAGGGTATTGAATAATAGGACCAACCTGCCGATCCTAGAGACAAGGCACTGTAGGAGGTTTTATGGCCATCTTTAAGTTTCTAGTAGACCGTTTATTTCAGTCCCGCCCGTTCTTTTATGGCTGGGAACAAAGAGCTTACGAACGACGCCAAGAGCAATATCGAGGGGAAACCCAAAACTCTTGCAGAGTCCGCTGGGATTAACTACAGTTCCGACGATGCAATCTGCGACAGAGAACTCCTCTTTATTTAATCGCCCTCTTTGGTTCTACATAAAAAACAATCCCCGGGCCTTCAGCTTGGGGATGATTTTTTTGCTTATCACGAATGCCCTTGATGGAATTTATCCATTGATCATGAAAACGGCGATTGATCAAATCGAAACCAAAGTTCCTTTGGACGACATCGGTAAAACATGCGCCATGTTTTTCGCTGTAATGGCAGGCCTTGCTATCAGCCGTTATGGCTGGCGCGCTCACTTTGGAAGGTTTCACACGTTTGCGGCCGAACACATTCGTCAAAAACTTTTCCGCCACGTCACCTCTTTAGGACCGAACTTCTTTCACAAAAATCAAGTCGGCGAATTGATGAGCCTTCTGACCAACGACGTTCAATCTTTCCGCCAAGCCATCGGCCCCGGCCTTTTGATTCTGGCTGACGGTATCATCATCATCGGCGTGGTCTTACCGATTATGATTTCTTTAAACTGGGAATGGACTTGGAAAACTTTGGTATTCCTGCCGATCGTTCCGTTTTTGATCTGGCGAGTGATGCGCCTGATCCATTCTAACTATAAAACTCAGCAAGATCGTTTTTCTGAGTTGACCGGTGTTGCTCAGGAAACTGTGGGCGGCATTCGAGTTATCAAAAGTTTTGCTCAAGAGGACAATCGCACGACACTCTTTAACAGTGTTAGCTCGGCCTTTGAAAAAGCTTGCAACAAAGTCGCCCGTATTGATGCTTTCTTTATTCCGGTGATGGAATTTGGAGTCACCTCAGGAAGTGTGATTCTGCTTTTTGTCGCTCGAGATGATATTTATTCCGGCGCCGTGACTATCGGAACCTTCGTCGCTTTTCATCGTTATATTCAAAAGATGGTGTGGCCGATGACGGCATTGGGTATGGGTTTTTCATACTTCCAAAAGGGTTATGCTTCTTTCGATCGCATCAAAGATGTTCTGCAAACAGAAACGGACATTCCCGATCTTGGAAAGCACGAACTGACTTCATTTAGATCTTTAGAATTTAGAAACGTTTCTTATAAACACAAGGGCAGCTCGGTCTATGTTCTAAAAAATGTGTCTTTCACACTGAATGCCGGTGAATCCTTAGGAATTATGGGACCTGTCGGCGCCGGTAAAACTACGATTTTGAATTTACTCTCGCGCATGTATCCTCTGGAAGAGGGCCAGATCTTGATCAATGGTCACCCTATTGAGGACATCACTCAGGAATCCTTAAGAAGAACCTTCCTGCTTGTACCGCAAGAGGCCTTTCTATTTAGCGAAAGCATTTCGGACAATGTCAGTTTTGGTCTAAAAGCGCGCGCCGCCGATGAAGACATCGTTCGCATGACGGAGGTCGTAGATTTAACAACAGAGATTGAATCACTGCCTCATAAATTTGAATCGCAATTAGGAGAGCGCGGAGTGAATCTTTCAGGCGGCCAAAAACAACGCCTTACGATCGCTCGTGGACTGATTATGAGGACGCCGGTTCTGGTCCTGGATGACTCATTAAGCGCCGTCGACACGCAGACAGAAAAAGCTATCGAAGCAGAATTAAGCAAAAGTCATTCAACCATGAGTCGTATTATCGTCGCTCACCGTCTTTCATCTTTGAAAGCCGTGAATAAACTTTTGATTCTAAAAGACGGGCAAGTGGAAGCTTTGGGTACTTACAGTGATGTTTTAGAAAAAAGTCCGACGTTCCAAAAAATTGTGCAGATTCAAGGAAAGGGGGATCATCATGAGTGAGAATTTCATGCATGAAGATCTGGTTAAGACCAAGATCACCTACCCTGAACTGTTCCGTCGTTTGTGGCCTTATGCTCGTAAAGAGAAGCTTTTGTTATTTTCAGCCATCGCGGCTGTTGCCGGTGGTGCCGCCGTGGCCCGCATGGTTCCGTTCTTAGTGGGCTATGCGATCGATCACGGTGTTAAAGAAAAAGACTATAGCGTCTTTATCAATGTCGCCTACGCTTATTTGGCTTTGGAAGTCTGCCGCTCGATTTTCTCTTTCGGAAACGTGTACCTGTTCCAGCGTTTTGGAAATCGCATGCTCTTTCACTTGCGTGAAGATCTTATGTCGCATGTCCAACGCTTGCCACTGCAGTTCTTTAATAAAACTCCCACCGGCCGGATTGTGACACGTCTTACGAATGATGTGATGTCTTTAGGGGAACTTTTCTCTGAAGGTGTGATCGCCGTCTTTACTCAAAGCGTGGTGATTGTTTCAGTCGTAGTGGCGCTTTCTTTGATTTCTTGGAAACTGACTTTGGTGTCCTTGATCCTAGCTCCATTTTTTATTGGTGCTTCGATTTACTTGAGCAATCGCATTCGCGAAATCCTGCGTGAACAAAAGAAGAAACTTTCTTTGATCAATGCTTTCTTAGCGGAAAATCTAAACGGCATCAAAGTCGTTCAGCTGTACAATCGTGTGACCCGCAATCGGGAGCTGTTCGGAGCGCTTTCTACCGATTACCGTGATACAAACATGCGTTCCATCCGCGCTTATGCGCTGATGCAACCGATTATGAATCTGTTTAATGCAACGACAATCACTTCTGCATTGTATTTTGGCGGCTTGTTAAGTGCGCAGAACTCGATCGCGATTGGATCTTTGGTGGCCTTCTTGATGAATATCCAGGACTTCATTCCGCCTCTGCGCGAAATCTTAGAGAAGTACCAGCAGTTCCAAAACTCATTAACCAGCGCCGAACGTATTTTCACATTGATGGATGAAAAGAAAGAGTTCGAACTGGACAATCTTCACAGTCCGAAAGTGGTTCAAGGCGATATTGAAATTCGTAATCTGACATTCCAATATGAGCCTGAACTTCCGGCCGTGTTAAAGAATATCTCTTTACACATCAAAGCCGGTGAATCCATCGCCTTGGTGGGACGCACAGGAAGTGGCAAATCTACTTTTATTTCTTTGCTTCAGCGCTTTTATGACGCTCCAGAAAAGTCGATTTATGTCGATGGCGTTGCTTTAGAGCGTATCGCCCGTCATGAAATCCGCCATCACGTCGGCGTCGTACAACAGGACAATTTTATCTTCCGTGGCACCATTCGCGACAATATTGGTTTAGGTGATCCAAAGGTGACGGACGAGCAGATTCAAAGAGCCTGCGAAAAAACCGGCTATATGTCGCTGCTTGTGCGCACCGGGCGCGATCTTTCAAGTCCTGTGGATGAACGCGGCGCCAATCTTTCTGTCGGCGAAAGACAGCTTATTGCTTTTGCCCGAATTCTGGCATTCAACCCCGATATTCTTATCTTAGATGAAGCGACCGCAAACATTGATTCTGAAAGTGAACACATCATTCAGGAAGCGACGAAAGAGATCACCAAAGGCCGCACGAGCATTATCATTGCTCACCGTCTTTCAACGATTGAGCAGTGCGATCGCATTGTTGTTTTGAATCAGGGCGAAGTGGCCGAGGTGGGCTCTCATGCAGAATTGATGAAAGCCCAAGGACTGTATTATCAGTTTGCTTCTTTAGGTTTGAAGTCCACTTTGATGGATGCATCCGCTGCTGGCACCGCGGAACCATAGAAACGAACGGCGTTGATAGACTCAATGTAGTCCCACCCGTTCACGTTGCTGCGAGGAATAGAAACGCCATTGATTTTAACCGTGATAGTTTCAATCAGTGGTTTTTTTGAAAGTTTAAAGTCCGTCAAGATCTGATAGATACGAGATCGGATATTCGTCACCGCTGTCGTCAGACTCGAGCTGCAAATGGATTCCGTGACTCCGCCGGATGCTTTAGCAATATCAATAAATGTAAGACCGGACTCAGAGTAGTCATTAAACGTGGAGCAATTGATACTTGTAGGCAGTACTCCGATGAAATTGAAAACCCATGAACGACTGCCATCCACCCAAGGCCTTTTCAAGGAATCTAAAACATTCGTGTAATACGCAACTGGATTAGACACCGGACTCTTGTCGTTTTCGTTAGATAAAGCAATCACAACAAGCAAGGCATCTTCTCGAAAGAAACCTCGGCCTTCATTCGCTAGATACGAAGGTGACAGGGCAATTTCCATGGATTGAAGACCGCGTTCATTAGAGCTTCCCGCTTCACCCACGATCATGCGACTTTTTAAGCTGTTTACCAAATCAGGAGTCGACTTGGTCACAAACTTGGGCGAGCCAATGAATTTACCACCGTCGGGATTTGTGCCACCCACGCTCGTCGTTACCACCGCCATGTGATAATCCATTTTTAAGGAATTTAACTTCGTCACAAGATCGGGTACTTGGCTCGACAAACTTTGCTGATGTTTTAACATCGACGAAGAGTTGTCGACGATCCAAAGAATATCCACTTTATTATTATAAGTGACATTTTGATCGAAGTTGTCGGAATCCGCTGGCAGATCGAACTTCACATCCTGTGCACACGCCATTAGCATCATCGCACTGACGCCCACTAACAATGCTGAAAGTCCTTTTTTCATAGTTCCTCTAAAAGTTGCGGAAGAGGCCTGGGAACCTCTCCCGAAAAAATTAAGCTGCTTTTGTTGTAAAGTTCTTAATGCTTTCACGCACAGACTGACTGAGCGTCGTGAATTTCACGCCGTACTTCACAGATTCAGAATCTGGAGCCGCATCTTTCACGAACTGCTTGCTGACGATCTGGCAGACAGCATTGAAAGGGGGAACTCCATCGCCGGGTTGGAAATGCAGGAAGAGAGACTGACCTGGTTGTAAATTCGGAGTGTCGATAAGAACACCGGCTCCGCCTGCGCTGATTTCAAGCGCCTGACCGCGGAAAACGGTTTTGTTATTGTGAACAATCAGTGAAGCCCCGTAAGAAGCTCGTGCGTGACGGCGACGGAAGAAGATCTCTGCCACATCGGCATCTTTAGAATCTTTCATTCCACGAATGCTCTGGGACGAAAACTCTTCCACTTCAGCGACGCGCTTCCATGCAGGAAGTTTTGCGTGCCAAATGTAGTCGTATTCAAAAAGAGTTTTTTCTTGCAGCATCTGCACAAGTTCCAATCTGCAGAAAGGACCATAATTATTGCCTTCCTTCAGAATGAACCACTCTTTGTCCTTAAGGTTCTTAGGTGCTGGTGCAGGAGAAGCGCCAGGACGAACCGCAGGCTTTTGGGCTAACTTGGTTGCAAACTCGGGGTGCTCTAACAACATCATCCATTCGCCGACGTTGTCGTCGTAAACGTAGTCTGTCCATTGATGTTCCTGGGCCTCGATCTTCTTAAGAACCGTCTCATGCGTATACGGTCCGATATGGGTCCCATTGTTAGATAAATAGTACTGTTTTGCCATCTCAGAATACTCCTTAGGAAGTCTATCGGCACAAACAAGACCCGACTTAACTGTAGGAAATTAGACAGTTTCTCGAAGAAAATTCGTTATGTTTCGTCGAACTTTTAGACAAAAATAAGGTTAAAGCCTTCCTCACGAAAGCCGATCAGATTACTAGCAGTTAAGGTTATCAATATTTAAACCGAAAAAAGTTTATGGTTTTTGTACAGAAGAAAGAAATGAAGACAAGAAAGAATATTCTAATAGTGGATAACAAGTGTGAATTGGAGCATCAGCTCCGCGAACCACTATTTAAACAGCTGGAAAATTCAGCTGTTTCTCCTATTCTTGTCCGAGCTAAAGACGGTGCCGAAGCTGCTATCAAATCCGAAAATCAAAAATTCGACATGGTGATCATTGATACGGAAGTTCCCCGGCTGATGGACGGTGGCTTCGTCTATGGCATTCACACTTATAAGAACACCCAAGATGCCGACATCATCGTGATTTCTCAAAGAGAAGAAACAGATCTTCCCGAGTCTTTGCAAAATTCAAAGTTCTTTAAAAAGCCTGTTTCGCCGGGTGAGTTGATTGATGCGATGATTTCTATTTTGAACATTCAGCATCATGGAGCACCGAAAGAGGCAGCTCCCGCTGTTGCGGCTGCAAAGTATGCCGTGGATGTGCGTGTGATCAATGCTGTCATTAAAGCAACGACCAGTGTGCTGGGGCAGTTTGGTGTAACGTCAGTCAACATGGGTAAAGCCGGACCAAAATCCCCTCATGAGCCTATGATGGGCGAAGTCTCTTCTGTGATTGATATCAAAAGTCAGTCGTTCCAAGGTTACCTGACGATCTCTTTTGACAAAGGAAGTTACCTCGAAGTTGTTTCGACCATGTTGATGGAAGAACAAACCGAACTAACACAAGATAATCAAGATGCCGTTGGTGAGATCAATAACATCATCTTCGGGAATGCAAAGGCTGAAATTAGCAACTACGGTGTGCAGATGACGGTTCCTCGTGTGATTTTAGGCGCCGGGCAAACCGTTCACAGTGCACCCGGTGCTGCCGGCATGATGATTCCGTTTTCAACGGGTAAAGGACAGTTTTACTTGACCGTTGTGGCGTCTCCGATCGCTAAAGTCGCTTAATCCCTCATATTTTAAATGTCAGTATTTTGTTTTGGCGCAGTACGCATAGGATTATGTACTTGCTTCGCTGCCTAATTTCATATTTAAACTTCATACGTTCCGTATATGCTGTGAATAGGGCGCAGCGTTTCTACAAGACACCAAAAAATGTCTGTCTATGGAGGGGTTTATATGACAGCAAGTTTACTGTCGGTTCTATTTGTTCTTCTTTCTGGCTCTGTTAATGCAGCCACCATTTCTCAACAAATTCCATACTACGGTGAAGACTTTTATAATGATCTTTCGTCGGGTGCTCGAGACGAAGAATTGGTGGGGCGTTTGCACACCGTGCTTAGCAGCCAACACCGTGCGGTTCCAGGTCGCCTGGATGAAATCACGGATAACTGCAACGGCTCTAACGGTTGTTACCAACACATCTCGCTGGGTTATGACCGTGCCCGCATCTTCCTTCTAGGCGTTTATTACCTGGTCGATGAAGGAAACGGCAACTACGGTCTTCCTGATGTTTACTGCGGTAATATCAGACACAGCCACGAATTCCGTGGAACACCTCCTGGTCCTCGCGTCATCCCCGACAGCACGACTCTGAACACAGAGCACACATGGCCTCAAAGCCGCTTCACTGGCAAATTCAATAAAGGCATGCAAAAATCAGATCTTCACCACTTGTATCCCGCCGACTCTGAAATGAACTCTGTTCGCGGCAACAATGAATTCGGTGAAGTTTCCAGAGATTCTAAAATCCTTAAATGCAAAGAGTCCCGCACAGGCAAAGGCACTGGCGGAAGTGCTGAAATTTTCGAACCACCAATGGCTCACAAAGGAAATGTCGCTCGCGCTCTTTTCTATTTCTCGGTTCGCTACAGCATTCAAATCAGCTCAAACCAAGAAAAAGTTCTTCGCAAATGGCATCTTGAAGATCCTGTGGATGACGAGGAAATGCACAGAAATAACGAGATCCAAAAAGCGCAAGGCAATCGCAACCCATTCATCGACTTCCCTGAATTGGTTGACTACATTCACAACTTCTAAGATCTGATGGTCTTAAACGAAAAAAGGCATCCGTGATGGATGCCTTTTTTATTTTGTAAGCTTGAAGTTTTATTCCATCCCTAAAGCGCTCTTCCATTCTGGGGTAGGCTCAATCAGACGGCGCTCTTTCATATCGAATAGTCCAAAGACGAAGGTTGCTTCATTGGCAATGGATCCATCCTCCTTCACCATCTGTTGCAACATAGTGGCGATCTTACCTTTGTAACTCGTGAGCTTTGAAACGATGGTGATAGTTTCTCGCAGACGGATTTCTTTTAAGAATTTGATATTCACTTCAAGGATGACCGGTCCCATTTTCTTTTGATGAATCTCTTTAAAACCAAATCCGCGCGGCGTGATGATCTCCCAACGTGCTTCTTCGTAAATCTGCAAATAGGTGGCGTTGTTGATATGCCCATAGGAATCCACGTGATGTTCTTTGATCGTGATTTTAAAAGGACTTAGTTCTGACATAACCACCTCTATTTAAGCGCTTCGCGAATATGTGCAGAGGCCAAATCCAGCGCCCACACAACAACCGCGATCACCGCAATGATACAACCGACTTCACGCCACATCGCTTGGCCTTGATACTGAACAAGCATAGTTCCAATACCTCCCCCACCGACTAAACCGATGATGGTGGCCATGCGCACATTGATGTCCCAGCGATAGACCGTAAATGAAATATACGGCAGAAGCACTTGAGGAACAATCGCATACCAAATTGTTTGCAGTTTATTAGCGCCCGTCGACTCTATGGCTTCGATGGGACCTTCTTCTACGGCCTCCACCATTTCCGAGTATTGTTTGGCGAGCGAAGCAATAGAGTGGATCATGAGCGCGAGCATACCCGCGAATGGACCGATGCCAACCCACACGGAAAAGATAATGGCCCAGATCAAGGCTTCGATCGAACGCGTGATATTTAAAAACATGCGCAAAACCAAATAGACCGTTTTTGCAAAAGGTCCGCGCATGATATTTTTTGCGCAAAGAAAGCTTAGAACAAACGCGGCGGGGATTGCGAGGGTCGTTGCTAAGAACGCCATGAAGATAGTTTCTATAATATTTAAAACGGCGCGCGGAAGAACTTCCCAGTTCGGAGCCAAGAGCCCCTTAAAAAGGCGAACGGCGCCAGCAAAACCATTTTCGTCTAAAATCTCGATAAGTGAAAATTCCGTTTTATAGATAGAAACGATAAGAGCCGTCGACAAAGAAATGATCAGTTGCCAGCCCCAGAAACGGCGAAACCAGGCCTTGTCCTCGAGGGTTGGTGGAGACGTCTTAAATAAAACATCTCCCAAAGTCGTTACGCCCATCTTCTTTAAGAGCGCGCTAAAGGCACAGCCTAGGGCAAAAAAGGCAATGACACAGGCCACTCCGACAGGAAGGTTCAACAACGCCTCTTCCGAGGTAACAAAGAACGCCACGGTGAATACTGAAAGAAGAAATCCAAAGAGAATGCCATCAAAAATGATTTTACGAAATGTCATGGGCGTCTTCTCCGTAAATGCGATGGAACCACTCTTCAGTTATTTCTTCGGGTCTGCCGGTGAAAACGATTTCCCCGTCTTTAAGAGCCACAACACGTGTAGCGTACTTACGAACTAAAGAAAGAAAATGCAGATTAGCGATCACCGTTATGCCAAGCTCTTGATTTATTTTTTTTAGATAGTCCATCACCGCGTGTGACGTCGCTGGATCTAAAGAAGATACAGGCTCATCTGCCAGAATCAGTTTGGGCTTCTGAGTCAGTGCTCGCGCAATCGCTACACGCTGCTTCTGTCCTCCGGAAAGATGATCGGCTCTTTGCAAAGCTTTGTCGGCGATTCCAACCAGCTTTAAATTTTGCAAAGCCTCTTTTTTATCTTCGTCTGAAAAAAGCCCGAAGAAACTTTGCCACGTGGACTTTTCGGCCAGTCGTCCCATCAATACATTTTTTAGAACACTTTGCCTTGGGATTAAATTGAAGTGTTGGAAAATCATTCCAATGTTTTTACGCAGCTGACGAATGCCATCACTTTTTTGCAGCTGGCCCACGTCTTCACCTTGAAAAAGAATTTGTCCCGAAGTGGGTTCGTGCAAACGATTCAGACAGCGAAGCAAGGTCGACTTTCCCGAGCCACTTAGTCCAATAATAACTAAGAACTCGCCGGACTGAACTTCTAAATTCACTCCTTTTAAGGCGCGCACCCCATTGGGATAAGTCTTAGAAAGATTTCGCACACTCAGTAAAGGAGGGGTCATTTTATTTTCCTTCAGGCGGCGCCAAAGTTTTTAGCATTTCGCGGACGCTGTCATAATCACTGTCAGACGCTTTTTTAAAATTCGTCGCTCCGAGCATCAAGTCGATGGCCTTCAGACCCTCGGGAGTGGCGGCAAACTGCAGAAGTGTGTCGACGATTTTTTCTTTCATCTCTTCCGGCATGTCTTTTCTAAAGACGATCGGATCATTCGGGATCGGCTCGGAAAGTTCGATGATTTTTACTTTCTGTTCGACGTCAGGATATTGCATCTTCACCAAGCGACGCGCATCTTCGATCTGACCGTTTTGCGCGGGACTGTAGTAGGTTGCTCCGGCATCCACTTGGCCTTGATAGATCATCGTCACGACAGAGTCATGCTTCATCGCGAACACCGTGTCCTTCGGTTCTATCTTCAGGTCTTTCAAAGTTTTCAGCGGCAAAAGGTATCCTGACGTTGAAGCAGGATCGACAAATGCGACTTTCTTTCCTGCCAAATCCTTCAGCGATTTGATCTTACTGTCCGCACGCGCCAGAAACTGCGATTGGTAAGTCGCAATCCCATAGCGAATCACCGTGAGGCGTGCTTCAACACCGTACTGCTTATGCGCAAGATAATAGCCATAAGTGTTGATCGCAGCCACATCCGCTCTTTTTGTACCAAAGGCTTCAACGACAGCAACAAAAGACTGGGGAATGGTGATTTCATATTTGTAGGGAGTGTTTTTCTCTAAATACTCTTCAAGCACCTTGGCATTATCAGCAAGGACTTTCGCATCAACAGCCGGCACAAGATGAAACTTGATAGGATTTTTTTCGGTGCCCAAGGCGTCTTTTTTTAAATTACATCCCGATACTAAAAACGAACTCATCAGGACCATCGTAAGAAGTCTTGTCATGCTGTAAGCCTCCAAAGCTATTATAGAAAATCGCTCTGACAGGGCAAGAAAAGTCTTTGATTTCACTGGACTTGTATGGCTAGATGGCCCTTATGTTAGAGCAGGTTCTTGATAATATTCGAGCGATCACTCAGCAAGGTGAAAAAAGCCTGGTTGTGTTTGATTTGGATTCCACCCTTTTTGATGTGAGCCCTCGGGTGGAAAGAATTCTTCTCGACTTCGCAGCCTCCCCCATCAATCAAAAAAAATTTCCTGAGCAAACGACTTTGCTTAAGAACATTAAAACTATGCGCTCGGATTGGGGTATCACTGCCGCCCTTGAACGCGCTGGTTTGGACGGCGCTCATCCTGAGTTTCAAGAAGCCATCCGCGCTTATTGGCAAAAGCATTTCTTTTCAAATCACTATCTTCAGTTTGATTCTTTGTATGATGGCGCTTTGGAATTTGTTCTTGAGGTTGAAAAAGCCGGAGCTGAAATCGCTTACCTGACGGGCCGTGATGTGGAACGCATGGGAATTGGCTCTGCCGAGATTCTTCATCAATGGGGCTTTCCGATGAATGATCACGCGAAGCTTGTATTAAAACCTCATCGCAGCATGGACGATGCTCAATTCAAAACAGATTGGTTTATTGAAAACGATAAGAAGAATTTTAAGAAGATTTACTTCTTTGAAAATGAGCCGGTAAACTTGGTGCATCTGGAGCAATTCTGCCCTCATGTAGAAATGATTTTCTTTGAGAGCACTCATTCTGGCAAAGCTCTGGCACCGGCAAAGCTTCCTCGTATCATCAATTATCTGCTCAACCAAAAGGGTTCTTAGCGTGTTATATCTAGTTGCCACACCTATCGGAGATACGGGCGAAATCACTTTGCGAGCTTTAGAGATTCTAAAGTCCTGCGACGTCGTTATCTGCGAAAGCACGAAAGAAGCTTCCAAATTACTGCGTGCTCACGGCATCACTGGAAAAACGTATGAAGTGCTGGATGAACACTCTACCCCCGATGACAAAGCCGCCTTGGTTCCGATTTGTGCGGAAAAGAACGTGGCTTTGGTTACCGACTGTGGCACTCCCGGGTTCTGTGACCCTGGAGCGGATTTAGTTCGCCTGTGCCGTCAGAAAAATATTCCTGTAAAGTCAGCTTTAGGAGCTTCGGCCCTGATGGGGCTTCTTTCGTTGAGCGGACAGCGACTGGATGAATTTGTTTTTCGCGGCTTTTTACCGGCGGAAACAGAAAGTCGCCAACGCGCTTTAAAAGAGCTTACCAAAGAAAAGCGTGCGATCATCGTGATGGATACTCCCTATCGCTTGAAAAAAACTTTGAATGATATGAAAGAGCATTTTTCAAATCGCAAGGTGCTTTTAACCCTGAATCTTTCTCAAGAAGATGAAACAGTATTAGAAGGTCACATCGATAAAGTTATTTCGTCGGTGCCTTTTGAAAAAGCTGAGTTCATGCTTTTGATTTATCCTTAATAATGACGAATTTGATTTCACTTCCTATTGATAGCTTTGTTCCCGCTATTCAGGACAAACTGAGAAGTGAAAGCAATCTTGTGATCACTGCCGCGCCAGGTGCGGGTAAAACCACACGCCTGCCGCCAGCTCTTTTAAGTGTCGTTGCAAAAAAGGTGATTGTACTAGAGCCACGAAGAATGGCCGCGATTGCCGCTGCTCATCGCATCGCTGAAGAGCAAGGATGGCAAGTGGGTCGTGAAGTGGGATATCAAGTTCGATTTGCCAATAAGACATCGAAAGAAACTCGTCTTATCTTTATGACCGAGGCCTTGCTTGCCAGACAGATGATTCAAGATCCTGAATTGCTGGATGTGGATTTAGTGATTCTGGATGAATTTCATGAGCGTTCCATGCATGTGGACTTGGCGTTAGGACTCTTGCGTGAGCTTCAAGAGCTGGGACGCGATATCAAAATTCTAGTGATGTCGGCAACATTGGAGGCGGAAAAGATTTCTGCTTATCTTGGTGGCTCGGGCATCATCAGCGTTCCCGGAAAACTTTTTGAATTGGATGTTCGCTATCAAAAGTCTTCTCAGCACCTGCAAACCTTTCCTGGGTTTTACGATACGGTTTTGCAGACGGTGAAAGAAGCTCAAGCTCAAACGGATAAGGATATTTTGGTGTTCCTTCCCGGCGTGGGCGAAATTGATCGGGCCCTGAATGCCTTGCAAGCCTGGGCGGATGGAAAAAACATTGAGCTTGTGCCTTTGCACGGATCTTTAAATATCGAAGATCAACGACGAGCCTTGCAAAAGTCTTCTCGTCAGCGGGTGATTCTTTCTACGAATATTGCAGAGTCTTCCGTGACCATTGATGGCGTGAATACGGTCATTGATTCGGGTCTTGCGAAGAATATGAAACAAGATCATCGCACGGGATTTTCTCGCCTAGAGCTTGGCCGGATCAGTTTATCAAGCGCCATTCAAAGAGCCGGTCGCGCCGCTCGTCAGTTTCCCGGCGTTTGCTATCGTCTTTGGAACAAGCACGATGAACTTTCCTTTAGTAAAAGTGAAATCGCTGAAATTCAGCGGGTGGATTTGACCGAAAGCCTGCTTTTTTTGAGTGCCCAAGGCGTGACGGACTTTGAAGCCTTCAGCTGGTTTGAAAAGCCTGCTGCGGTGGCCATTCAAAATGCTTCGAGGTTTTTGAAGGTTGCCGGAGCTATTGATAGCGATAATAAAATCACGGAGCTTGGAAAGCGTATTCTTCATTTCCCCCTGCCTGTGCGTTTAGCCAAGCTTATGTTGGTCGGAATAGATCTGAAAGCGACAGAGCTTGCATCAGAGATGGCAGCCTTGCTTCAAGAGCGCGACATCTTACGCAAAGAAGCCGTGAGTTCATTTATTAGTGATAATTTAGAGTGTGATCTGTCGGCAAGATTAGAAGTCTTGCATCAGTTCCGTAAAGACAAACGTGCTCCGAGGGAAGCAGCCTTTTTTGCTTTGCAAACCGTGGATCAGGCCGCTCGTCAGACCGAAGAGTTAGCAAAGCGACTTCAAAACGCGGGAGAGAAGTCTTTATCGAAGGACGAACAAAAGATTCTAACGAAAAGAATTTTGCTTGAAGCCTATGCCGATCGTTTGTGCCGTCGTCGAGGGCGGTCTGAAAGAGCCTTGATGGTCGGCGGCCGCGGAGTGAAGCTTCAACCGGAAAGCTTGGTTAAGAATTCTGAATTTTTCGTGGCCTTGAACGGAGTCGAAGGAAGTTCCGACTCCGAAACCGTTGTGAGCCTGGCTTGTGGATTTGAAAAAGAATTTATTCTGCAGAACTTCAAAGACAGCATTGTCAAAGTGAAGGACGTCACGTTTATTGAAGAAAAAGGTCAGTTCTTCGCCCGTGAATATCGCTCGCTGCATGGGTTGGCTTTAGACGAGCCTACTTTAACTCCCGCATCTAGCGAAGATATCGCAAGTAAGCTGCCGCAAATCCTGAGTGAAAAATTAGAACTCGTTTTTAAATCCAATGAAAAGCTTGCCGACTGGTGGCAACGCCTGGAGTTCTTGGAAAAACAAGAACCGCAGAATTTGGATTTAGAAAATTTGAAATTAGAAGCCTTCACACAAGCCTGCATGGGCGAAAGCAAAATGCAGGTCGTGATGGAAAAAGACCTGGTCTTTTTCTTTGAAAACGTCTTTCCCCAAGAAGTCGTACAAACTTTAAGAAAAGAACTGCCCGATAAAATTCAGGTTCCCAGCGGCAGTCATATCAAAGTCCACTACCCGTTAGATAAAGCTCCGTATTTAGAAGTAAGAATTCAAGAAGTCTTCGGCATGATGGAAACACCGAAAGTGTATTTCGGAAAAATTCCGCTAACGTTTCATTTACTGGGACCGAACTTCCGCCCCGTGCAAGTGACGTCCAATTTAGAAAGCTTCTGGAAAAACGGCTATCCCGAAGTACGCAAAGAATTGCGCATCAAGTACCCTAAACATCAATGGCCGGAAGATCCTGCGGATGGGACGCCGGAAGCCAAAGGCCGACGTCGCTTTTAGTCTTTCTTCTTTCTGGCGAGGATTTGCCTTAGAAAGCTTTAAAGTAGATTGTCGCTTCGTTCGGGCACGCCATCCGGGCTCAGTTGCCGCCGCACTTCGTGCGGTTCGCGCCATCGTGGCGCCGGCAAAGGCCCTCACTACGGACACTCTACTTTAAAGCTTTCTAAGGCAAATTTTGCTAGATAGAAGAACGGCTATTCAGCTTCGCTGTGAGTTTTGGGTCGGCGTTCCGCCGACGTTGGGGATTGGTGATTGTATCGATGTCGACTTCCCATTTTTAACGATAGATTCAACGAGATCTTTTGGAATTTTAGTTTTACCTTTTGCTCTGGGCACTCTTGGAGAAAACCAAATTTGTGATCAGCGATTGCAAGTTTCCATTCGCGAAAAGAAAGCTAATGCAGACAAAAGGTACAAATCTACTGCCACCGTGGCAGTAACTTTCGACCGGTTCTGCTCACTGATTTTCAAATATCAAAGTCTTCCAACCCAAAAAACCGACAGAAACCACATCTGCATTAAGCACAGCCCACAAAAATTTCTGGCGATTTAAAAATAGAAAAACCGAAAGCAAAAAGAACCAACGAACCATTCGAGCTGTAACAAAAGAAAGATTTTGAATCCAGCACAGATTTGGGAGTGGGGAAAGGCCCCCTCTTGAAGCACGTCCGAAGGCTCGGCCTTCGCCGGCGCAGGATACGCGAACCGCACGAAGTGCGGCGGCGATTGAGCCAGGATGGCGTGCCGACCGAAGCGACGGGCTTCAAGAGGGGGCCTTTCCCCACTCCCAAATCCGTCGCTAGAAGCAAAAACTAGTGAACCCGCTTACAAGCACAAACAGCCTCGTCGCCGTCCGCCTCTGCAAGCTCTTCTTCACGGTTTTCAAGATACGCTAGAAACGCGGCGGAGCGAAAAGCCAGATCGTATAAAGTGTCCATATCGATCACGAACTTTTCCTCGCCGAGTTTTAGCGCAGCATAAGAATCGGAAATTTCTTCGAAGGCGATTTGTTCTGCCTCGATGAATTTAGAATTTTTCATTAGCCCCTCATTGAGTAGTAACCGATGACAAGACCTGGTTCGAAAGCAAATGGAACTGCTTCCAAATTCGGTTCATCAGTCAGGCGGCCTTCTTCTTTACCCGCAACTTCTTCTTTCACCATGAAAGTAGGAAGTGGAAGGCGTGGAGCTTGTTTCGCCTGCAAGTAAACTTGGTTGTCATAAGCTTCGTCTTTCAAACGAACCTTGTCGCCGACCTTAATAATAGCAGAAGCGATATTCACCTTCTTACCATTCACCAAAACTTTACCATGAGAAATCAATTGTTTCGCCGCCGGAATGCTAGAAGCAAAACCCAAACGGAAAACCACGTTGTCCAAACGTTTTTCCAAAAGATTTACCAAAGCCTCAACCCAGTTTGTAGAAGCTGATTTTTGCGCCTTAGCGATGATACGACGGAACTGCTCTTCACGCAGACCGTAGTGGAAACGGATTTTTTGTTTTTCTTCTAATTGCAAAGCAAACTCAGAATACTTACGACGTTGCAAGCCGTGTTGGCCCGGAGGATAAGGGCGTCTTTCTAGAGCGCCAGACTTCCCCATACCAGGAAGTTCCGTGAGTAAACGTCTTTGTCTTTTAAAGCGTGGAGTTTTACCTGTTCTTTTCATTTATTCGTCCTTCACAATATCGTCAGATGATTTAAAAGCCTCTGAGGTGAAAGAACAGAATTTCCTAAAATTTCTGGATCAATGAAAGTATGAAGAAAACGGAATGAAAGCGTGTTGAGATTGAAAACAAGTTGAAACCGACTTCTTCCCTATGCTAGAACCCGGGCCACAAAAAGGTGGCATTATGAAATTTGTTGTAGCAATTGCGACGGTATTAGTTGGATTCAATGCTTTGGCGTCTACGGAAGTTCTTTTGAACTGCAAACACATCGATCAAGCAGACATCAGTTCTGCGGTTGTTCAAACTTACGCAGACCCAGCGAAAAAATTCTCTTTGGAACTGGTCCTGACTTCTCCTGCTGGCGAAACTCAATCAATCGAAATCGACTCTGAAGACTACACTGAAGGTTGGATCGCTCTTCCTGCTGAAGACACAGCAGAACGCTATTTGACTCGCCAAGAAGGCGGCTGGGAGATCTTCGGCACTATCGGCCAAGCTACTTACTTCGCCACAGCAACATGCGAAGAAAAAGCCGAGTAATAAAAAATTACTCATCTCTCCCCATACCGGGAACCAAGTGATGATCAAAAAGGCTCATATGCAAGGCGGAGGGTTTTTTCCGAAACGGAGGCGTGCTGGAGGCACGTCGGAGTGAAGGAAAAGGCCCGACAACGCAGTCAGATGGGCCTTTTTCATCATCACGGATTTAGTAAGATGGGGAAAAGGTTTCGTTCTTATTTATTAAACCTCTTCCCCATCTCACTTCGCCTAACCTACCAACCAGTTAAGCGACGACGGCGATTTCTTTTGCGAACTGGAACATTTGTTCCTGTGCTCTCTTGATGAGTTGTCGAAGTTGGCACCGTCTGGATTGTTTCTGTCTGCTTCATAGCCGAACTCCTTTCGTCTAGATTAAGAACTCCATCCATTCTCTCAGAGAAGCAGGGCATCAATCGACGCTTTTAATATTAGTCTTGGGTCATGAAAACAGGTTGAGAATGCTATTTCTTACGAAATAAAGATTGTACGACCCACAAAGGACCGATCAGCAAAAACTGTAAGTCTTTGAAAAATGAGGGCTTTTTACCCTCGATCTGATGACCCTTGAATTGGCCGATCCAAGCCAGAACGAATATAGCCAGCAACGAATAAACCGGATTTCCGAACTGACTCAGTGCATAAGTAAGGACATAACTCAGGATAACTTGTGCCAACATTACCAAAAAAGGCAGGGCTCCTAAGGTCATGTACCAGCCCAAGGCTACCGCAATCACCACTTCACCGAGCTTAATTGGTCCCATAGAAAGTGGAATCTGAATCAACAAACCCACAATAGAAAAGAAAATCAAAGGAACGCAGATCTTATGAATCACCTGGTTTTGAGGATGCTGATGACTTTCGCTGTATTCAGAAAACCATTGCTCCAGGGGCTTCATAACTCTCCTATTTTTGCGTAGAAAGAGGACCTACCATCGTGGCACCCGGCGGAACATCTCTGGTCACAACGGCGTTAGCACCGATCAAAGCTCCATCGCCGACGGTGATGGGACCTAGAACTTTCGCCCCTGTTCCAATAAGAACTTTATTTCCAACAGTGGGATGACGTTTTACCGGGTCGAATTTTAAACCGCCTAACGTGACTCCATGAAAGATGATGCAGTCATCGCCGACAACGGCTGTTTCGCCGATCACCACACCCATGCCATGATCGATCACCAGGCGTTTACCGATAGTGGCGCCCGGGTGAATTTCGATTCCCGTCAGTAATCTTGAGATTTCAGCGACCAAGCGGCCTACGAAAAATAACTCCGCTTTATAACAAGCATGCGCGATACGGTGAAAGAATAAAGCTTTCGGACCCGGATACAGAAGACCGATTTCCCAGAGGGACTTGGCTGCCGGATCATAGTTTTTATACGTGCGCAGGAACTCTAGAATACCATTAACCATTTAACTTCTCATTCATATCATCCAGCAGGAAGTAGCGATCAAAGAGTTCATTGTATCGGGACCATTTTTCACCCGAGCCTCTTTCCGCGTCCATCAACGTTTTTAAAGTCGCCACTTTGCTGTCAAAGTCATCGACCATCGCGATCACCATCGCCTCTAAAAATTTAGGTCTTTTTGGAGAACCGTATTCCAGTTTGCCGTGATGACTTAAAATAATGTGCTTACAAATATCTCGCAGCTCTTCGTTGAATCCCAAGATGCGCGAGGCTTTTTTATCGATCAACTCACAGGCGATTTGCATGTGACCAATCAGACGACCGCGGTCTGTGTAAGAGATACCATTGTCGTAAGAAAGTTCCCACAACTTTCCGATGTCATGAAAAATAGCGCCGAATAAAAGAAGATCTCGGTTTAGGAAAGGATAGTGCGACCCCATGAAATCCATGATCTTACAAATCGAAAGAATGTGCTCAAGCAGTCCTCCCGTCCACGCGTGGTGAATGGATTTGGCTGCGGGAGCTCTTAAAACTTTCGGGCGAATCTCCGGATCTTCCAACGTATCTAAAATCAACTGACGAAGGTGATCGTTCTTCATAGTTCGAACCATGTTCAAAAGTTCGACCAACATGTCTTCGGTATTGCGCGAAGATTTTGCGATAAAGTCTTCAAAATTCACCGTCGAAGAGTCCACTCTTTCCAAACGATGCACAACAAGCTGCTTGCGATTTTGGAAAAGTTGAATCTGACCTTTGATCTTAACAACGTCACCAACTTCAAATTCTTTCGCCAGTTCATCCACGCGATCCCAAAGACGCGCATCTAAACTTCCCGTGGCATCACCCAACTGAAGCCCCATAAAAGGACGACCGTTTTTTCCCATTCCGACATGTTTTTCTTTCACTAAGAAATTCATGTCTACGCCATCTTTATCCTGAAGACTTTGGATCGATTTTCTTTCCATTACGGGGCCTCACAGAAAAGTGGTGAATATTCAGAGTGCGTGAAGGTCACTTGCGCCAAGTAAACGTCGTTGTCTTTTTGCGCCGAGAAAAAGAAGGTACCGCCCAAGACACTGACGTAGCGTTCTTGAGTGGTGTTCACCTTGATACCTTCGCCGGCCATTTCTTTTAAAAAACGATCGGTGATATCGAAAAACTGATTGCAACCCGAGCCAAAAATTTGCTGGCCAAGACGACGCTTGCGGGCTTTGCTGACGAAGATTACTTTTTTTGCCGTCGCCGTTTCAAACTGAGGGAATTCGAATCCTACAAAGAAGGACCCTTGTTTCTTGGTGATGTAACGGGATAAATCCACCGTGCCACCGCCTTTAGGCAGTAACAACTTAACAGCTTTGTTTTCGACAATGCCGTCGTTTTTTTCGACCAAGAAAACATTTACTTCAGAGAAAACCAGATTCTTACCAACAGCCGAAGACGCGGCTGCGGCGCCATGTTCACCACCGCCACCTTCAGCGTGTTCCCCTTCAGGAGCCGCTTTGAATTCCAGCATGTCCCACACCTTCGTGGGAACTTTCAAATCTTCCGCCAAGTCTTCGAATTTAACGTCATGATATTCTGATACGTGATAACCCGCAGGATCTGAGGTGCAGCCTGCAAGAACTACGGACATCCAGAAGATAGAAACCTGGACGAACTTGATCATCACTCGTACTCCAGTTGATCCCTCAACTCTAGCAACGGAAGAAAGTTAGGTTCGGATTGAAGACCCGCACGAACGTAATCATAGGCCGCCGTGCGATCATTGTTTCTCATCATCACCCAAGCCAAACCATAAAGTGCCGATGCACTTTGTTTATCTTTATTATACGCGTCCGTGTAGGCTTTTTGTGCGCAGGCGACATCCCCTGTATTAATACAGATATCGCCCATCAAAAGATCCTTCACTGACAAAGTGGAAAGCTCTGGCATCTTCAAGATCGCCGTCGATTCTGGCAAACGACCGATTTTCGCCAGGTAACTTGCTTGAGTGGAAAGCACATAAGCATCTTTAGGAGCTTCAGCCATCGCCTCTTGCAAAAGTTTTGCAGCGTCGCTGTCGCGATTGATTTCCATCAAACACACCGCACGCAAAGCTTTGAGTTCAGGATTCGGTGGTTGCTTTTGATAGATCTCATCACAGTATTTTTCTAAATAATCCCATTGAGTAAAACGCCATTCCACGTGCAAAGGATGCGTGTAGTTGCGCGCCTGCCCCGGCATTTGACTTAAGAATTGAACCACCGCCTGATTCACACCATCTACGTCACCCAAAAGATTTTGCGCATAGACGTTGAACAACAGAAGTTCCTGGCGAAGATATCCGGTTTTTTGAACGTTGGCTTTGATATCACGCACCAGAGTCTGCAAAACGCCCGCGTCGGAATTCGCTTTTGCATACTCTACTGTCGACATTGCGCGACCGAAAAGCGCCAGCACTGAGTTTGGATTTTTGCGATAAATATTATCGAAGTCGCGCATCGCTTCGCCGTAATTGCCTTTTTTCTGCTGGATAATCGCTAGGTTTAGCAAAGCAGAGACATTGAAAGGCTCATGCCCAATGGCTTTTTGAAGAGTGTCTTCGGCTTGCTTCAAGTCCCCGTCCATCATGTAAGAAACGGCGATTCCAAGGTAGGCATCAACGATTTCAGCGCGGCTGCGGCCTTCTTTAACCAAAGCTCGTTCTAAAATACGTCGTCCCATCAAACTTTGACGGTCTTCAGAGATAAGAACTGACGCCATCTGCACTTGCGATTCTGCATCAGGTTCTTTCAGTTTTGTCGCCTTCATGTAGGTTTGCAGAGACTTTTCATAAAGCCCCAATGTCTTATAGCGGATCGCATGCGACATCAGCTCTTCATAACCCAGACTTTTCTTTTTACCTTTTTGCGACAAAGAAAGAACAACCACACCTGCGATCAGTAAAGAAGCCCCGATCAAACTCCAACGAAGAACGTTGGACTTCTGACGAATCTTTCCTTGCAAGCGTGTATCGCCCGAAGCGCCATAGCTTTTAGCCGCCGCCGGAGCCGTCGTCGAACGAGACACCGGCTGCTCTCGCACCGGAGTGACATCTTTAAATCCTGTGTCGCGCACAGGTGGCGGAGTCAGATCTAAATTCGGAGGAACCGGCGTAGGAGTCAAATCATCCGTCACCGGAATAATATCAGTTCGAGTCATCGTATGATGAGCAATCGACTGAGTCATTGTCTGTTCAGACTGGGAATCTTGCTCTTCACGGATATTTTTAACGATATCCATGAAAACTTTATTTTCGCGGATATAACTCCAGCGTCCTTCAGGCAGACGAACTTCGTCGATGATCGAAACTTGTTTTGTACGAAGCTGTTCCGTGACTTCAGACAACGTAAAAGGGCCCAGGATCCTGGTTGAGGATTTGATGAGCCAATTTTTTTCGTTGCCGTTCACGTTGTCTGTACTCATATCAGATTAGAATGGTGCTTTCGTTAAAAGAAGTTTTAAGTCGTCGTTCGTTAAGAAAAGACCCGCGCCCAAATAGCTGGATCGTCGGTCCCCTTGATTGAAGGCATCGTTGATACCTCCAGTAACATAGATACCGCGATACAAGGTATAAGACAGAGAACTTCGAACATTCGTATTTTCAAAATCAAACGCTTCTAATGTGAATTTCAACTTACGACGGAAGAAGAAGTAGTCGATACCAAAACCACCCGAGTTCTCGATCAAACCACCCTTTAAAGTCAGATCCCAGAAATTCTTCGCGTAAAGAACAGTGAACTTGATCTGGTTGTAATAAGTTTTTGTTTCCGTGTAATCCGCTGGAGATTCAGGCCCCGTACCTGTTCTTTTGTAACCGGTTTTTTCCACAAGACCTGCGGGATCATCCACAACGGCGATATAGTAGTAACGGTCTAGACCGGGTTGAATTTGCACCCCGATATAGGATTTCGTCGCACCGACATCATTTAAATACTCACCACGGAAATCAAAGGCCGTTTGAATGCGATTTGCAGTATCCAACATACCGCTAAGGCCATCAATCGCTGAAGAAACGTTTTCAGCTGTCTGCTCGTCGCTGACAAGCTTACCGATAGCACCTTCACCTTTATTGATTTTTGAAGTGATCTCATCCAGGTTTTTAACCGAGTTCGACAAGCGCTTCCAAGTTTCTTTCAAACCGGTCTCGCTTTGGTCGTTCATAACTTCTTTCAAAGACGATGTGATGTCATGGATGTCATCCACGATATCGCCGACCTTGTCTTTGTTTTCAGTCGTCATTTGCGCCAAGTCACCGGTCAAAGTCTCGATGTTCTTAACAATACGACCCAGAACGTGACGACGAGTTCCGTCTTCAGACGTGGCCTCTTGCAAGTTCTTCGCAACCTCTTTCAGCGAAGTTGTCACTTCAGAAACTTGAGTCATCAAGTTATCCAGCGAGCCACCATCACGAACGATCAAGATTTGCGCATTATCTTCCAGTGGAGGATCTGTCGGCGAACCTGGATATACTTCGACGTGCTTGTCACCCAAGATCCCTTGAGCTTTCACTTCGATAGACGCCGATGTCGTTAAAGGAACATCGGATTTTACGGTGATATCGATACGAGCTTTTCCGTCTTGCAAAGAAATGTTTTTGATCACACCGACAGGAATACCGGCAGAACGTACGGCTGAGTTTTTAACCAAGCCGCCTGCATTCGGAAGTAAGAACCAAGCTTTTTTAGAACGACCAAGGTATGAAGGATCATCACTGACCTGCATCGACATGACGGCGATCAGTGATCCCACCACGACAACTAACAAACCTACTTTAAACTCTGCAGCGCGAAGCCAATTCATTGATGTTTCATCCCTTTATTCACGAACCTCTTCACAAGCTCGATGTCCGTGTTGAAGAAATCCTCTGGAGTACCAAATAATAGAACTCGGCCACTATCTAACATCGCAATATAGTCGGCAATCCTGAATGCGGCGGACAAATCGTGGGACACCATGATAGACGTCGTCGCACCAGCTCTTAATTTATGAGTACTCAGAATCAAATTATCCACCATTTCAGTCAGAATGGGATCTAAACCCGTGGTAGGCTCATCATAGATCAAGATTTCTGGATCTAGGGCGAGAGCCCGGGCTAGACCCGTTCTTTTCTGCATCCCACCACTGATTTGACTTGGAAGTTTGTGATAATGTTTGGACTCCAAACCGACTTGCTGCAATTTTTCTTCGGCAATACGAAGGACTTGGGATTCTTTCAAGTCACGGCGATGCTCGAACAAGGGAAAACACACATTTTCTATGACAGTCATGTCGTCAAAAAGTGCGGCCGACTGAAAAAGGACGCCAAATTTACAGCGAAACTTTGTCAATTCATCCGGAGGCAGGGTTCCGATATCAGTTCCCAAAACTTCAATCGTTCCCGAAGTGGGTTTGAACAATCCCAAAAGATGTTTCAACATCACACTTTTTCCGGTTCCAGAAAAACCAATGATCGCAGTCAAACTGCCTTTCGGAATTTCTAAGTTGATACCTTTAAGGACAAACTCTTTTCCACCATCGAAGGATTTTTTCACGTCCCTTAAGGACACTGCTGATTCTTGTTTCATTAAGAAATCCCCATGATGTTGTAGTAAAAGCGAATCAAGTTTGTCGCGAAATAATCTAGAATGATAATTCCGACCATGCTTTGCACCACGCCTTGGTTCGTGGCATCACCCACACCTTTAGCGCCGCCCGTGGTGTTAAACCCGCGATAAGTACAAACTACTGCGAAGTAAACGCCAAAGATCATGCCTTTAAAAAGACCTTCGTTAATGTGTTTCACCTCGATGAAATCCGCGATCTTTTGCCAGAACACGGCTTCGTCCAAAGAAACCAATTTCACACAAAGGAAATAACTTCCCAACATCGCAACGAAGTCAAAAACCGCCACTAGCAAAGGCATGCAGATCACCGCAGCCACGATTCGCGGAGAAATCAAATACTGTTTCGTGTTCACGCCCATCACATCCAAGGCGTCGATCTGTTCGTTCACGCGCATAGTTCCCAAACGGGCCGCCATGGCACCGCCGGCTCTGGCAGCAACGATCAATCCGGTTAAAACCGGGCCTAATTCCCGCGTGATCCCTAGGGCAACCGTAGGTCCCACCATGTTCACGGCATTGAACAACTTAAAACCTAAATAGAGTTGGAAAGAAAGAGCCAAGCCCGTGAACACACCTGTTAAACAGATGATGCCAACGGATTGATTTCCGATGAACTCCATATGACGAATAACTTCAGGGAAGCGCGAAGGTTTCGCAAAGATCAGACGCACACTTTCCGTGAAAAACATCATGATCTGACCTGTCTCGGCGATACCATCACGCACTTTGTTTAAGACAAAGGCGCCAATGCCCGAGATGATCGTATAGAATCTGTCCGCTAAGGTCACTTTACTCTCCCCCAACTTCGTCACGGATAAAACGGGCATCAACCCCGGTATAAACCCGAGGCACACGCTCACCGACACTGGTTAACATTTCCCAAGTGATACTTTGAGCCAGTGTTCCGATTTCGTCGGCGGAAAGAAAACTTCCTCCACTGCCGTATCCAAATAAGATCACTTCTTGATCTTTAAATTTCTTCAAATCTTCGTTTCCTACCACATCTGTCACATCCAGCATCAGATAGTCCATGCAGATCGTACCGGCGATAGGAACTCTTTTTCCCGCAAACAGCAACGTCGCTTTGTTGGAAAGAATGCGGTGAAAACCATCCGCGTATCCCACAGGGACCACAGCAATTACAGAGTCACGCTTGGCTTTCCAAGTGGCGCCATAAGAAACAGTCTCGCCGGCTTTGACCTGACGATAAGTGGCCACTTGGGATTTAAAAGTCATGACAGGTTTTAATTGGCAGACAGATTTATCTTCTAAGGGATTGTAACCATAGATCATCAGGCCTGGGCGTAAACCCCAGTTTTGTAAAAGAAGCGGATGATCCTTACTTCCCCCCTGCTGTTTTAAAGCCAGCAGATTTAAAATCCCCGAGCTATTTAAAGCGTGGCAGAAAATATTGAACGGCTTAAAGAGCTGACTGACTTGATCCAGTTTACGCAGCTGTTCGGCACTTTGCCCTTGAGGATCTAAAGCGTCGTCGCCATTGTACAAATGAGTGACCAAAGCTTTCAGGCGGATTTTTTTGTTCTGCCACAGACGATCAAAAAGTTTCTGCCCTTCCTCGGGACGGAAACCCAAACGGTTCATGCCGGTATCAAACTTCAGATGAATGTTTACGGGCTGATCGGCCACCGCTTCGAGATGCTCGATATGTTCCCAAGTGCTTACCACCGGGGTCATTTGATATTGAAGAATTTTTTCCGCACCTTCTCTGTCGAAACCACGGAAGACCAAGATCTCGGCTTTCACTCCGAAATTTCTTAACAAAAGACCTTCTTCAATCAGGCAGACACCTAAGTGTTTAATACCTAAAGATTCTAAGAAGCGCGCCAATTGCACGTCGCCATGCCCATAAGCATTGGCTTTCACCATCGGACACAAAAAAGGCGCTTGCGGAAATGACGACTGCAACAGGCGAATGTTGTGCGCCAAGTGATCCAAGTTGATTTCCGCAAAGGTGTGTCGATACATTTCCATCAAATTACTTTTTCCATTCGCCTAATCAGGCGCCACTTCAAACTCGGGACGATGAGTTTCGGGAGCTTTATACAAACAAATTTTATTTCCGCCCTTATCGGTAATGTGCAAAAGAGCTTTGGTCGATGTCTCGTCCAAAGTTTTCGCGGAATCACACAATGATGGATACTCACTCACGCCCAAACTGATTGATACTTTCATACCGTTATCCATGAATGACGTGCCTTCGATAATTCGGCGCAGTCTTTCTGAACGCAATGCTGCTCCTTTTTTTGAGCAGTGAGGCAATATCATCGCAATTTCGTTAGCCGAAGTTCTGCACGTCAAATCATTGGTTCGGCTGGTCTTAGTGATGATGGTTGCAACGGATTTTAGCAACTCATCTCTCACTGCTTCACCTAAAGATGATTCAATCTCATAAAAATCATCCATGGCGATCTTCACAACCGAAATGGGCTGCTTCAATCGACGCGCCCGCGACACTTCATCCCCCAAAGCTTTTTGGTAGAAGTTGCGGTTGTACAATTCCGTCACGAAATCTTGGACCTCTAAGGCATCGACTTTCTTTTCTAACGTGAAAGTCGAATAGCAAAGAGACAAAAGACTGAACTCTTCTGCGAGCTGGCTGGCTTCCGCGGGAGTGATATTGCCGGAATAAACAAACACACCTTCTAAAGCGTGATGGGCATAAAGCGGCAACGCCTTGGGTGGATTGAAGTGAAATGCTTCAACCAACATATCGTTAAAGCGCGCTGGCAATAGCCCCATCGCCATTTGGGTCGTTAGATCTTTGGTGTCGCCCGTCTCTAATTGCACGCCGACACCTTGAATGTCGGAAGCAGGAATTCCTTGCGCGTGGGTCGCCACGAAAGATCGAACAGATGGCAGAAACTTAAAGAAAATGCACAGAGCATTGGGAAGATGATTCAGATATTTCTGAATCAAATCTTCCTTGCTTTGCGCGGATCGATAATCCGTAATGCGCATTGAAACATGGGGCGTCGACTTTTCTGTTTCGGCCTGCTTCAAACTGCTGACGGCAGCGGCGTGAACTTCTTCCACTTTGGATTTCGTCGCTTGCAACTCATCAAAGATCTGTTCGTTTTGATAAGTCAGGTAAAGTTTTTCGCAAGCGCGATCCACAGACCAAACAATACGTGACTCTAAAGCTGCAGATTCATCTGAAATCACGTCGACAAAACCAAAGCTATTGTACTGAGCTAAAATATCGAATTGCGAAACGCTTGAGACCGCAATGAATTTGATTTCCTCATTGATGTCCTGAACGATTTTTACGAAGTCACTTAAAGACCCCGCAAGGGCTGCTGTTGAAAACACCAGGATGTGCGGTGGATTTTCTTTCAGACGCTGTTCTAAAGTTTCCGGGTCTTGGAAGTAGTAAGCGTCATAGCCCGCCTGCGAAAGATACACTTTCGCCGAAGCCCCCGCATCCACATCGGTGGTGAAAACAAAAACCGTAAACTGAGAACTATAATCGCGAATATTCAACTAAAGCCTCTTTCCAGGTCGACGAATTTCAACGTGATACGTGTCTAATTTTGTCGTCTTAGCCTTCGCCGTCATTTGAGGTGGCATGACAAAATTCACCGGAGTTAATTCGTCACTCATCGTTGCAAGTTCTTCCGGCGTTGGCGCCATAACAGGTTCAGCCACTGGAGCCGCATCAATCGTTGTCGCCACCTCATCAGCCGTTACAACCTCTGCCAAGACGGGCTCTGCTGCGGAAGCTGACACAGTCGCCGGAGCTTCCTCGGTCTTTGCTTGCGGGGCTTTTGGCTCTTCACCTAAGAAGCCGTCAATAAAACTAAATTCATCATTACCCAAAGCCGGTGCTGCAGGCTGTGACGCTTTCACCGAAGACGTCGACACAATGGGAGTTGAGATTTTTGGTTTCAAAGACTCATGTGAGGATTCTGCCTTCACTTCTTCCGCTTGCGCCGGCGGAGGAGCGACTTCTGTCGCCTCAGGAAGCTCCAAAAGATTATCAATGTTCACATCCAGCGGCGATGCTGGCGCCGAAGAAGCTTTCACCTCTTCATAGTGAGCTTTGGCTTCTTCTTGATGAGCAGATTCTTCAGACAACTTCGGCAACTCTGGGGAAATCACTAGAGGCTCTTCCTTTGCAACAAGAACATCGGCCGGAGCTTTAAGGACCGACACCGATTGAACTTTTTTAAACAGAATATTCACTTTCGTTCCTTGACCACGTTGAGATTCCACACGCACATCAGCGTTGTGTTCTTTCAAAATCCCAAACGCCACCGAAAGGCCCAAGCCCATATGATTGTGGAAAGAACGTGTGGTAAAGAAAGGATCAAAAATCTTGTCGACGTTCGCGGCTTCAATGCCCTCGCCCGTGTCCTCGATATTCAAGTGCACACCGTCGGCATCTTCGAAAAGATCGACTTTGATTTCTTTTTTCGGCATACGCTCCATGGCTTCCACAGAGTTATGCAGAACATTTGAGATCGCGCGCATGATCGCATCCACGTGAAGATCCAAAGCTGAGTTGTCTTGGATATTCTTTGTCAGCTTGACACCTTTTTGCGCGAAGAGGGGCTCCATCTCTTTCAGTGCTTTCACTAAAGGCCCTTCGACCTTCATGGAGTTTTTCTCTTGCACTTCTTCGCCTGCGTAACCCAGAAGTTTATCTAGCACTCCACGAGCCGCGCGTGTTTCACGCAAAATAGATTCTGTGCTTTGCACGATGTCGGTTTCTGGAGACTTCGCCAGAATCATTTGCGAATAACCCAAGATCGAAGCCAAAGGCCCGCGCATTTCATGCGCCAAAGCCGAAGCGACTTTCATCGAAGCTTGAACTTTTTCTTTTTGCACGACTTCAGGATCTTGCGCGATGACTTTTTCAGGAACCGGTGGAGCTAGCGGACGAGACTTTGCTGCTTGCAATTCGTCTTCAAGCTGAGTGATTTGTTTTTCCGTTGTCGTCGTTAACCACAGCAATGCGGCGGCGGCCACCGTCATAAGGCCTGCCCCCATAAGCAAGAACTGCCACCACAAGCCCGTGCGACCCTTCATGGTTTCCTTCAAAGGTGCTGAGCTTAGAACCAACAAGTTACTTTGCGGAATCATCTCGTACATTCCGTAAAGGTCGCCCGATTTTAATTGAAACGTATTGCTGCCATGAGAAGAACCGCTCTTCTGTGCTTCTTTAAAAACAGGATCATCGCGCATCACTGTTCCAAGATACTCCGGCACGGAATGACCGACAGTAAGACCGGTTGAAGTCACAATTGAAAATGAACTCAAAGCACCTCTTTGGGCATCAATCACCGATTGAAAAATTTCACCAGATCCGAAAAGAGCGTAAGCCTTGCTGCCTTCTAGAAATACCAAAGCGACATAACGTCCACGTTGAGAATCCTGAAAAGGCTTCACATAAAAACGCAAATCTGAAGTTCTGTTTGCGATATTACCAACGGCGGATTTTACAAACTCAGTGGTCCAATTCGCGGCTTTCGAATTTTCTTTCGCGACGATAACTTGCGGCTCAAGGTTCCCGCCGTTGACCGAAAACGATGCCGCCGCATAGTAAGGCGCCATCGCATTCCAGTTGAGCTTTCCTTTTTGAAAATTTTCTGAGTTCAAAGTTGCGACAACTCTTTGCAGAGTTTTTAACTCTGTCGCCATGGAATGATTGATCGCACCGACTTGGGTGCGCGTTTGGGCTTCCACCCAGCTCATTCTGTCACCGTAAACGAAACTGTCCGTGCGCCACAAAACAGCTCCGATAAAAATCGCGGCAACAGCAACGAGGACGGCGATGAGTTTTACTTTCATTGAGACGGTTCCTTCCCTGTAACAGTCCTCCGGCGGGGCCCAAAGCATCTTGCCTTGTCACTTCCGCTCGACGTCTTTGATTTTATTGTAGTTTTAGAAACTGGTAAGAATCAAGCAAGAGTCCTTTGCAAATGCCAACAAAAGCGGTAAGAAGATGCCACTATGAGTACTCATCGCTCGGATGTTTTGATTATTGGTTCTGGCTCTGCAGGATTGGCGCTGGCTTTAAAACTTTCTTCATTGGGAAAAGTGATCGTGCTTGCCAAAGAATCTGCGGGCGGAACGAACTCTGCCATGGCTCAGGGAGGCATCTCTGCCGTCATGTCGGAAGAGGACAGCTTTGAGTCTCACATCCAAGACACCCTCGTTGCGGGTGCCGGCCTCTGCAAGGAAACTGTAGTTCGTAACTATGTAGAGCAAGCCCCTGAACGCATTCAGGATTTGCAAAACTGGGGCGTGCATTTCGACGTTAAAAAAAGAGGCTCTGAAGAGACCAATGAAATCGATTTGACGCGCGAGGGCGGGCACAGCTTTCGCCGCATTCTTCACTTCGAAGACCAAACGGGATTAGAAATTCACCGCACTCTTTTAGCTCGTGTTCGTGAAAATCCCAATATCACTTTGCTTGAACGCTTTTACGCCATCGACCTGATTGTGAACAAAGAGGTCGATCCCAATGACATGAATCCGGTTCACTGTATCGGTGCCTACGCTTTGAACAAAAATGATGGCGAGGTGCATACATTTTTAGCGAAGAACACGGCTCTTGCGACCGGTGGCGCAGGAAAAGTTTATCTCTACACTTCCAATTGGAGTGGCGCGACGGGCGACGGCATCGCTATGGCTTACCGTGTGGGCGCGCGAATTGCGAATTTAGAATTCATGCAATTTCACCCCACCTGTCTTTTCCATCGCGAATCGCGCAACTTCTTAATCTCTGAAGCTCTTCGCGGTGAAGGTGGCGAATTGATCGATGCTTCTGGCAACGCATTCATGCAGAAATATCATAAGCTGGGCTCGCTGGCTCCGCGCGACGTTGTGGCTCGTTCTATCGATAAAGAGATGAAAAAAACCGGCGCAGAATGTGTTTACTTGGACATGACAAAATTGGATCGCGAATTCTTAAAAAATCGTTTTCCAACGATCTTCAACAAATGTCTTGAGTTCGGTATCGACATGAGTGAGTCGCCGATTCCTGTTGTCCCCGCTGCGCACTACCTGTGTGGCGGTGTGCTTACGGATCTCAACGGTCGCACGGATGTTCCCGGTCTCTGGGCTGTCGGTGAAACGGCTTGCACAGGCTTGCATGGCGCAAATCGTTTGGCCTCAAATTCTTTACTGGAATGTTTAACGATGGCCCACAACTGTTCTGAACAAATTAAGCAGCAGTGGGATACAGACACATTTTTCCCTCTGGATCCCAAGCCTTGGACTCATCCGGAAGAATCAAATGATGATGAGATGATCGTCATCAACCACATGTGGGACGAGATTCGCCGCTTGATGTGGAACTACATGGGAATTGTCCGCTCTAACAAACGTCTGGAACGCGCCCAACATCGCCTCCAGAATATTTTGTCAGAGACGAAAGAGTACTATTCACACATGAAGATTCATTCTGACATCTTAGAGCTCCGCAATATCGCTATCGTCGCCAACTTATCGGTCGAATGCGCCCTTCGCCGTCAAGAATCCCGAGGCATACATTTCAATATCGACTACCCTGAATCCAGTCCGGAACCGCACGACACAATCGTGGTCCGGGGCCTGATTTGACTTGCCCGCTGATTGCTCTCGCGGCAATCTAGTGGGTATGTACAAAAGATCTGAAGGCTTTTTTAAAGGTTATCAGGACATCAACCTGTTCTTTCAAATTTGGGACAACCCGAATGCTCGCGGCACCGTCATCATCAATCACGGTCAAGGCGAACACTCCGAATCTTACCACCGTCTGATCAAAGCATTTGAAAATGATCAATGGAGTTTTTACGGATGGGACTTGCGCGGACATGGACGCTCTGAAGGGCGTCGTGGTTACGTCGCGCAGTTTGATGATTACTGCAAAGACTACAAAATCTTTTTGGACATGGTTCTTAAGAACGAAAAAGTGAAGCAAGGCCCCGTAATTCTTTTCTGTCATTCGATGGGTGCTTTGATCGAGCTTAAAACTCTTTTGCGCAATCCCGACATTCGCTGCGACGGCATTGTTGTCAGCTCTCCCCTTTTAGGAGTTTCTGTTCCAGTGCCTGTTTATAAATCCAAAGGCGCGGTGATCTTAAATTCGTTACTACCGACAATCACAATGGGGAACGAATTAACGAATGATATGCTAACGCGCGATCCAGATGTGATTCGCGAGTTTGAGCAAGATGCTCTTCGCCACAACCGCATTTCACCGGGAGCGTTCTTAGGTTTCTTAGAATCCTTTGAATACGTTCTTCCACGCGCGAACGAAATCAAAAAGCCCGCTTTGTTCGTCATTGCTGAAAACGACCCCGTGGTCAGTAGTTTCGAAGCTAAAAAGTTCTATGACAAATTGGGCAGTCAGAAAAAAGAAATTTACATTTACCCTGAAGCAAAACACGAAGTCGTGAACGACATTATGCGCACAACGGTTTTTGCCGATATCAAAAAATTCTTAGACGGTTTCTTGGAGTCTAAATAATGAAATACCTTTTGAGCCTTTGTTTTTTACTTTCTGCGTGCGCCAGCACTTATGAAGTCACTCCCGCAGGTCACACGATTAAAACCAAAGATGACTATATGGAAGTGATTGAAAAGTATTCCGATCAAGTGCGCCAGTATTCAGGCTTTTACAACACTTTGGATTTCCAAGCGACTTTGCTTAATTCAACGGTGGCTCAAGCCCAACTTGCTCAAAGCAGTATGCTTTATCAGTGGGATGACAAACGCTTCACTGAAGAAAAAGGGAAATACGAGAACCGCCTAAGCAAAGAAACAGAAGTATTCTTGAGCTTCTATACTCCGGAAAGAAAGAATGATGATCTTTTCAAAGACTCCACAATCTGGAAAATCTTTTTGGATGTCGATGGACGTCGTTATGAAGGCAAAGCTAAGAAGATCAAATTGCAGTTAGCAGAAATCGAAGGGCTTTACCCTTATCACAACCGCTTTTACACGCCTTATTCCGTGATCTTCCCGGTTCCTATGCGTTCTATTGAAGGTAAACCGATGAAAATGACCATCACGGGCGCTGTCGGCTCTGGCGTTTTAAATTTCCAACCTTAATAAGTTTTTTTCTAGGAAGTCCGTCTGAAAAGACGGACTTTTTTTTGCCTTAATTGCGCTTAAAGCGTCGTCCGACTTCAATATCAAAAAGCGGTTTTGCGAATTTCGCAATCTTCAATCCCACTCCCGTCAATCCACTCGGCTCTAAAACTTCAATATCATGAAGAATAGCTTCACGAATCATCTGTGCATATTTTGCTGGAGAGATTGATTCCGTCGGAATCACGAAATTCTTAGAATACAAAGTCTCGATCTCATCAAACATGCGAGTCTTGATCCCGGGAGTGACCAACAATAATGTCGTAACACCCGTATCTTTAAGCTCCATACGAATGCAGTCTGTAAATGCCATGACGGCGGCTTTTGAGGCCGCGTAAGTCGAAGCACAAGGAAAATGCATATACGCAGAGACGCTAGAGTTATTAATGATTTTTCCGCGCTTACGTTCTAACATTCCTGGCAACAGCCCGTGAGTCAGATGAACCAGCGCATTCACGTTCACTTGAAACATTTTGTAAATATCATCTAAAGGCTGCTCTTCAATCAGACCGCCCGTTAGCATTCCGGCGTTGTTGAAGAGAATATCAATCGGCGTCTCTTTCAGATTATTCAACAGCGCATCGACACCTTGACGGGTTGAAAGATCTGATTCCCACACGCTCACTGATTTTGCGCCCACGGTTTGCAATTCTTTTACCAGATTGTCGTCCGACTGCCTCATCACAAGATGAAGATTCGCTTTGTCTTCGGCACACATTTTAGCGAAGGCTTTTCCGATTCCACGACTGGCACCTGTGATAAGAATATGACGGTTCGCGATTTCCATGCTGACTATCCTTCTTTGATGACGGTCTGAGGACTTAATCCCCAGGATTTCAGAATTTCGATTTCATCGGCGGCCGACGTGGCCTTTTTGAATTTAGCTCCTGATTTTCCGCTCACACGGTTTTGGCAAGAAGGCCAATTCTTGTGACGATAAACCAGGCCACCGATATTGCTCAAGTAACTGAAAGCCTCTTTCTTTTCACCCGGCGCACGCATTTCTGGCAAAGCCGTGTCGGCGGGAACTTCCAGCATGTTGATGGGATAAGAGCTCAAAGGTCCCTGATACAAAGACACGTAATCATTTTTTGAAAAGGCGACGGCGATGCGATCACAGCGTTCATTGCCCGGCGTGCCCACGTGACCGCGCGAATATTTCCACTCAATCTTATTACCGGGACCGCGCGCTTGAATGAGCTGCGCCAGTTCTTCCCAAATATCACGATTGGAAACATCCGCACCTTCCGCCGTTTTCCAACCGCGTTTTTTCCAGCCCCAAATCCATTGCGTGATTCCACGAATCAAGTAAGTGGAGTCCGTATAAAAATGCACAGGACCTGGCACAGCAGAAATAAACTTCAGCGCCTCGACAGCGGCTGTCATCTCCATGCGGTTGTTCGTCGTAGAGCGTTCTCCCGCACCTAGTTCTTGCACCTGATCATTCGGCAAAAGCACAATGCTTCCCCAGCCACCGGGACCGGGATTTCCTGAACAAGCGCCATCAGAGAATATCAAAATATAATCGCGTACTTTTATTGCCACAGCTCATGGTCATCGCGCGCTTTTCTTATGTCAATGCGCTGGATGCCAGAGACGGGCCTCTGACCAATACTTAGACAGGTAAATCTTATCAGGCTGCAATTTAGGGCCGTTGGCTTCTGGCACCCTCCCTGCAAAATAATCCCGAAGGAGAGTGTTTATGTCTTTTGCTATGCGCCCCCTTATCGGATTTTTGACGACAGTCTTGCTGGCAAGCCAGGTCTTTGCCAATGCATCTGTGACGTCTTCGACGACGCTAGTACAACAACCGAAAAAACAAGGGCGCATGTGGAGTGGATTCGTCAATGCCAGTCGCTCGACAAGTCTTTATGACTTTGAAGACGGCACTCGCCAGGACGCTATGGACTATATGATGCGTCTGAATCTGAAGTTGAACGACAAGTTTTCTATGCGCGTTCAAGGTGGTTATTCTCAAGATTTAAAATATCCTGAAAACAATGATTTCTCGGACACGTCTGTCAGCTTGGGGCGTGCGCCCATGGCTTTGGGTAAAACGATTATGTTGGGTTATCGCGTAGCTACGGGTCTTCCTACTTCTAAGGATTCTCATACTCGTCAAAATCTGATCGCTTCGCTTTCAACAACCGTGAACGGCATGATCAATCCAGACCGTCTTATTTCGGGACTGGACATCGCGGGTTCAATTTCGGCAGGTCGCAACTTCCATCAGTATGAAACTGCTTTGGATGGCCGTGTAAATACGCAATGGACTTCATCGCAGATGTTTTCGATGGCGTACACTTTTACTACGGGCATTTCTGTATCCGCTGAATTTCTTCACCGAAACACATGGTCTTACCAAAACGTGATGCGCGACAGTTTCGAAATGACTCAAGAGATTGGCTATGAAATCAATCCCACTTTTTCGATTGCCGCAGGCCACACAAACTCAGGTTCTTCTTTAAAACCTAACGGCGATGACTCTAACGTGCAGTTGATCAACGAAAACACTTCACTTGTTTACGCCTCTGCAACTGTAGTCTTCTAGGACGGCCATGAAAGCCTGGTTGGTAGCACTTCTTCTTACTCTAAGCTTCCAACCCGCGTGGGCCGGCACTCCTCTGGACATTGTCTTTGATATCGACTGGACCACCTTTTACACCGTTCATTCCGAAGACCCGAATGAACGCAGCTCTAAGAGCATTCAAATAGAAGGTAAAACCTATCGACCCACCGACCACCTCACGGAAGTCATCGAACATCTTTTAAAAACTCATCCAGATATTCGCATCAGTTTTTTTAGTGGTGGAACCCAGTCACGCAATATGACTTTACTTGAAAGTGTGAAGCTTTCTGATGGTCGGTCCCTCGTCGATATCAGCCACCGTATTCTGTCTTATGGGGATCTGACCGTGGTGTCTCAAAACAAGACTTTGAAATTCTCCGAGCAGCACAAAAAAGTTTTGAATCAAGGAATTCCCGACTGGAATCCCAAGAACACTCTTCTGATCGACGATCAGCCTGAATTCGCCGTGAAGCCTTTAAAGTCCGTTTCTTCTTTAGGTCATTTCAACTTCCAACAGAAATTTGATGTTTCACGAGCTGGAGAAAAATTCTTTCCGGCATCCGAGATCGAATGGAAGATGGAGCGCAACAAAGCTCTTATCTGGTTGGCTCTTTTAGAGAACGCCATTGCAGAGTCTGCGCGCACAGGAAAAGATTTTTCATCCGTCGCCCAAGAGCTGTGGACTCGGGACTCAAAAAATCCTTTCATTTTAAAACAAGGGCAAGACCTGCTTCCTTCCTTGAAGGGACAGGCCTGCCGCAAGATTTTCGCACTCTAAATTTACTGCATTTCTTTTAAATACTTCAGAGTTATAAAGTGCATTGCCCGTGTTTTATCAAAATGTATCGAATACTTTTGCGGATAATAGCCTAGATGGGTGAAGGTCTTTGGCAACATCAGCTCTTGCTCGAATTTCTTTTTCTTTAACAAAAACTCTCGCGTGATCATCGGCTCAATGAATATTAAATTTGCGTCGTAATAGCCATAGATGTAAGTGGTCGTAAAAGGCTTGCCGTTGTACTCTGGCGAACGCATATCCACCCAGTGCCAACCCATTTGCGGAACGCCTTCGGGGCCACCGACATAGAACGGTGGAAGCTTATCGGGATCCGGTTGCTTCAAACAGATTTCACGATCGGCGCCCATACAAGTGATCGCTTTGCGAGTTGTCTCATCAATAAAATAAAAGTGAAAATCGAAGTGAGGTCGGTTGTAAATACCATCAGGCTCATGACCGTGAGGCATCCAATTAATGACCATGTGATTGTAAGGCGGGATGTTCAGAATGGACGGCAATTTTAGTGTGTACTCACCTGGCTCATGTTGAGGCAAGGCATTCAAAGCTCCATCCGTAAGCGCCAAGCCGACAGAATAAGGAGTGCCATCTTCTCCGATATCTGCGAAGGCCTTCGCAGTTCCCTCTCCCATCGCCACGGCATCCCCGTATACGATAAATCCGTGGGCGTAGATCGCTAGAAAAAATAGTCCGCAAAAGACAAAAATCCCTCTCATAAATCCCCCTGCTTTTCAGAATGAAATCCGAGATTTAATTCGACGACAAGCTTCCACGAGGACCGGTGTTTTAAATCAGAAAATCAGTGTCTCATTTTGAGATCTCCCTGAATTGTCCCCTGTATATTCTGTGGACGGCTTGTCTGCCTGTAATGCATTTAATTCACGGCCGCAACCAGAAGCTCGTGGCACTTTCAATGCATTTATATCCCTTAAGGAGAGTGTCTTTGTTCTAGGCCCATATATTCGATGTGGTGCTATGAGCAGTGACAATTTAGGAATGGAGAGAAAAATGGCTCACAAACCTCAGTACACAAAAGCATTTACGGCTTTGTTGACCTTCGCCCTCGTGGCCGCGGGTTGTACGAAAAAGCGTGATGCGACTTTACCGGATTCAGAAGCTCTAGAGATCTTTGCGATTTCAGACTTCGCGACCCCGTCGAGTGAAGGTTTTAAAGCCATCGCAAAAGCCAGCGCCCGCGAGAAGTCTTTGGTTGAAGCAGCTAGCAATAAGGCTTCAAACGAAAAAGGTTTAGTTGCGGTCGACACATCAGAATCTTCCATCCCTCAACGTTTGCGCTTCATGTTTGAAAACCTTGAAGTTTCCGGTCAGGAAGCCCAAGACTTCAAAATCGTGTTCGGCGTAGATTCCAAATTTGTTACGGCCTACAAGCTCACAACGAATGTTGAAAGCTTGACCCGCCTAGAAAAACAACTCGCTGTCTCTCCAAGCGAAGTTCAGCTTTCTATTGATTTACAAAAAGCCACTTCCTCTCAAGCTAAAAAAGAAATCATGAATAAGATGGCGACGGCGCAAAAAGCTCGTTCGGCTTCTTTATTGAACCGCGCTAACATCAACGTTCTAGTTCCACTTTTCAAATATGAAATTGCTTCTAAAGGTGTTCTGGAAAGAACAAAAAATGAACTCAGAGAAAGCACTTCGACATTGAAGTTGCGTGAAACTGAGTTCAGCCAGGCCACTCATATTCGTTTGAATATTACTTCTGACGCTCGTAAGGATGTAGGCAGCGTCGACCAAAAAGTCGAAATGGACCAAATCTTCACGATGGAATCCTTGGATAACAAGATCCATAGGGCTGCAGACCTTCAATCTCGCTATAACTTCAACATGAAGTTCGTAGCTGACGATTCTCAAGTTCTTACTAAGCTTGATTCTGACGATATGAAAGTTTACGAACTAACAACGGTAGGTTCTTTGTCTGACGATGAAAAACGTCTTATCAATACAGGTCGCGCAGCGGGCGAAATCATTCGTTGCTCTGACTCTGGCGTGACTTCTGCGGATAAGAACTGTGTTCTTCGCTTGGTGGCGAAGGTTCCAGTGACTTATAAAAACGCTCGTCTAGTGCTTGCAGACTCTAAAGATAATACTTCAAATAAAATCGAGCTTCAAAAGGTTACCAAAGCTCAGGCGCAAGGCTTGGTTGAAATCGCCCGCGAAGTACGTGCAGAGCGCGCTCGTCCTACGGGAATTATCGATCCATTGAATACAATTAAAGTAGCGGACCTTAAGGGTGAGTTTTACTTCAGAAGAACTTTTGAAGATGCTTCTAACATGATGCTCGTGGGCAAGTCTGGTACAAGCGGTGACCTTTCCGTCGTGAAATTCGAACTTGAAAAAAGCCGTTTAGTAGTACGCAATCAAAAAGCTTTGATTCAATACGAAGGACAAACAGCGAAAGACAAAGAAGAGTTGATTTCAGTTCCGGTAAAATACTTCAAACTTGAGACTGTGAACGCTGATGGCGTAGCTCTTCAAGTTCCTAAATTAATTGAAGCGAAGCTTGAAGATGCAGAGTACGTAGAGATTGATTGGACTAAAAATACAATTCCTGTTGCCAATTCTCCATTGGCTTTTTTCGATGCTGGCGAGTGCTGGGCTGCAGCGACTTCTCAACAAGTCACTGACATGGACATGCGTTTAAATAGCGATGGCATCCTGAACTTCTCTTTGTCTGGTTCTTACACTGTAAAACCAGGTTGCCATAACGCTCCGACGACAAATAACTATGCTTTGGGTTGGAATGTTCAATTCAACTACAACGTGATCGAGCGTCTTTCATTCAAAAAACGCACGAATGCGCAAGTTGACGATGCTCAATGGGCACCGAACATCGCTCCCAACGTTCAAAGCTCTTTGAACTTCGCAACATTCACTATGGGTGAAACAATCACTTCTACTGATGTTCGTCCAGGCCGTGAGAACAGCGAAGTGTACCGTCCCGTGGTTCATGACTTCCGTAACGGCAAAGTATTGCACTACTGGGTTGGCGGTTTGAAAAATGCTCCTTCTGACAGAAAAGCTCTTATCACTCAGGCAGCGGTCGAGGTTGTGGCTGAGTGGAATGAAGCTTTCCGCAAAGCTTTCAAAGGTACGAACCTTGAGCGCTCTGGTGACTACATCGTTCTTCACACGGGTGATGATGATACAGGTCACTTGGGTGACTTGGACCGCAACTACTTATGGTTCTTTGACCAACCGACTGAAAACGGTCTTTTGGGTGTAGCTCAACCGGCACCAAATCCATACTCTGGTACAATCATCGCGAACAACGTGATGGTTTACTCTGGAAACTCTGAGATGGAAATCCGTCGCATGATGGAATCTTACAAAGAGTCTCGCGAATACGAAAAAATGTTGGACGAAGCAAAACAAGAGGCTTTGGCTGAATTCCAAAAAGAATTGGCAGCTCAACAGCAGCAACAAGGCTCTTCAGCAGCAGCTGAAGGTTCAGCAGGTGCGGCTTCAGGTGCTGCAGCAGCTGAAAAAGTGAGATCTTTGACGAAGTCTTACGGTTCATTCGTACAGAAATTAGTGTTGTCTTCACGCCCAGTGGCGGCTCAACGCTTCTCTTCTAAGTTCGCTTCGAACGTAGCATCTAAAAAAGCAGGCAAGTCTTTGCAAGCTAAGATTCTAAAAGGACGCAGCGTAGTCTCTGAAGCTAAAGTAAATTCAAATAAAGACTTCACTCGCAGTGTATTGGAGGCTGCTCTTTCTCAGGAGTTGGAAAACGATCCAATCATGTTGGAAGCTATCATTGCTCGTGAGTTGGCTCGCACTGAAAATGGCATGTCTCAACAAATGAAACAATTGTTGTTGAAACAAGCTCAAATGAAAGAGATGTCTGCAAGATTTGATCAACAAGCTAAAAAACGTGGCGGTTGCTTCTTGTACACGCGTGCAGAATACAACGACAAGTTCCTAAGCTCAGATTTTAACACATTATTCAAAAAAGAGATCAAAGCGACTTTATTGCATGAAGTGGGTCACGCGATCGGTCTTGTGCACAACTTCAAAGGCTCTTTTGACAAAGCTAACTTTAACTTCCCAGGTGAAAAGACAAACCGTAACTATACATCTATCATGGACTACATCGCAGCTCCTGAAATGGAATACCAAGGCCCAGGTACATACGACGTGCATGCATTGCGCGCGGCTTACACAGGTTTGGTTGAGTTGAGTGAAGATATCAAAGCTATGGTTGCTAAAACTGGTGGTGTATTAACTAACCAATCTAAAGTGTCAGTAAACACGGTAGCTGGTCAGTTTATCTCTTTCCAAGACGTTAAGAAAATCTTAGGCTTCAGATATTACTCTGATATGGCAAGACAAACTGTCGCGCAAACAGGACTTTTGAAACATTACGGTCAATGTAACGACATGGAAGTAGGAAATGAACCAGGATGCCAACGCTATGATCAAGGTGCCTCTGCGGTAGAAGTTGTTAAAAACGAAATCCAAAACTACCACAGATCTTATGCGACATCTTACCATGCAGCTGATCGCTTGAACTTCGGCTGGCCGCAAAAAGTAAACGTGATCAGAAGCTCTATCTCTAGATTCACGACGATTCGCTCTTACTTGGATCATTACTTCAAGATGGTGATCTACCGTACAGCATTGTCAGACGCTGAAATGGCTGACTTCCGTGAGGCTTCTCACCTTGGATACGACTTCTTCCACGAAGTGATCCGTATCCCTGACACGAACTTGGCTTTCGGTAACTCGAAAGAAGAAATCAAACAACGTTTGATCCCAGTTCCATACATGTTGAACGAACCAGTTATGCAAAACGGTCAACAAGCTGTCGATGCTAACGGTCAACCGGTGTTTAAACAAACTCCTGACGTGCGTATCCTTGAAGCTCGTCGTGTTTACGATGCGGCTCCGGCTCCGATGAGCGATCGTTTGGATACTTTGGGTATCGGTTACGACAAACAGTTCGCTCTTAGATACTTGTTAACTGCAAATCCTGCAGCTATGACTGATGACTCTCAAACGGGTTGGATTGGTTACAATGAATTCGAACAGTATTTCTTAGGCGTTCAACATGCGGCTCAGTCTCAAAACATGTTGACGCTTCTTGAAATCATCTCTGGAACACTAAACTCAGGGTTTGTAGACAAGTACCACAACTTACAAACGGTTGAGTTGCCAGTGAACGTAAACAGAAGCCTTTTGGATTCTGCAACATTGGGTGGCTTGGCTGATACCAACCAATACCGCTATCCAGGTTTGGATACTTTCGCAGAGTTCTTCAAAGTGGGAACTTTGAAAGGTGGAAAAACTGTAAAAGATCGTTTGATGGCAACTCGTTACGGTCAGAGTTCAAAATCAGCTGCGGGTGTTAAGTTCTTCGCTGCTGACAATGCGATCGGTGCGCAGGTTCTAGTAAATAAAGCCGCTCGTAAAGGAACACTGTTAGAAAATAGGGAGACTTTGACTCAGGGTATGTTCCAGATGATCCAAGCGGACATGGAATTGAGTGCGAAGGTAGCTGCAGTTAAGAAAGCGGACGAAAAGTTGAAAGACAAAGCGTTTGCAGACATTGTAGCTTCTTCTGAAGAGTTAAAAGCACTAGCTGCCAAGGGTGACGCAGCAGCAGCCGAGCTTGTGATGACATTGACAGCTTTGAATCAAAACGGCGCGATCGTGTCTGCTGATGAGATCAAAGCAAATCCAAACTTCGCTTTGGATAAACAAGTGTTGATGTTAAGAAGCATGACTAGCAGATCTATGTCCTACTTCACGCAAGTAAAACCAATGCTTGAGCAAGTTCCTCTAGAGCAGTTGAACAACGTATTGCAACAGTTGGCGGGTTTGAAATCAAACAACACGACTCTTGCAAATTCATTGGATTTGCTAGCGCTAGGTCAGGAAGTTTTAGTTCAAGCCGTGTCTTCAGTACAAATCGTACTTAAAGACCGTGGCCCAGTATCTGGTGATGTGGTGATGGGATTGATGATGGATGCTTCTCCATTGTCGAGCTCACAACAAAACTTGATGTACGCGATCGAAGATCTTGCTCGCTACACAAGCATCTTGAACCCTGAGTACATCTACTAATATGAATCTTCAAAACGCGGCCCCCGCTCTCTCCTGGGGGTCGCGTTTTTTTTAATTTTAAAACCACGGAGTCTATAAATGAAAAAATCAGTTCTGATGGGTCTTTTATTATTAGGAAGCTCCTCGGCCTTTGCGGGCGTTCAAGATTACATTGGACGTTATGATTTACAGCGCGAAGAGCTTAAAGACGGGACCTTCTGCTATGAAGGTTTAATCGTTAGACAAGAGGGCAAAGAGCTTTCTCTTTATCGCTCTGACATCACAGATTTCGCCCTGGTAAAAAGTGAACTTAATTCTTCACGCGAAGTCCGCACGTCTCACGGCGAAGCCATGACGACAACTAAAGGCAAAGACTCCGTCACTTTGAAAGACGATGGCAGTTTAGTTTTTCAATTTAGCGGTATCGAAAGTATCTTGGGAGTTCCCGCTTCGCGAGTTAAAGACGCGGTCGCTTTGAAACTTTCCGATGATAAGAACACTCTTTTTGCCGTTCGTAAAACAGCCGATGGGCTTGCCGGTCTCAACCGTGGTGAAGCTCGCTGCGTTTATAAACGTCAGTAATTTCTTGAAAATAAAAAGGGAGCTTTCGAGTTCCCTTTTTTTTATGATCTGAATTTTGGAAAAAGTCCTTCGCCCTTAGTTACGAGCTTCTTGAGCCAAGCTCCGAAACTATCTTCAGGTCCCGGCAACCGTTCGGTCACAATTTTCTTGTCTGCGTGCAACTTATCAATCACGCGTTTTACTTGTTTCTGACTTTCGTTAGTATGCTCGAAGCGAACACCCCAACCTTCACTGCCTGGACGATTCACTCGGTAAACTACAAGACCCGATACAACAGTTTCGTGATCGTCGAATTTCCAATACACGTCGACCTTATCACCATCAGCAAGTTCCGGCCCCGCTGTCAGGAACAAGCCACCTTGCGAAAGATTTTTAATAAAAGCTTTCGCTCCATTCACGGTTCCTTCTTGATTGAAGTTATAACGAGGCGCCGCTTCCCACCAACGCATGCGCGGATCAAAGTACACTTGTTGAACGGACGGCACGACGAAGTAGGCAACAATCAAGACGTCTACAAGAAGAACCACAATCAGAATCACCAACGTGTTCCAGTTCATGCTTGTCCAGTAGCTATAAAGATTCGAAAGTAAGACTAAAGCGATACAAGCAAGATAGGCCCAGTAGCTCCAGCGGCGGCAGATGTAGATAAAGATGCCCGCAAGGACAGGTACGCCTACGTAAAGAAACAACAAAGGCTTCGGTAAAATCTCAAACCAATAAGTCCACTGCTGCGGAAGAGTACGTCCCGAGCGGAAGGCATTGAGAATAAGATTTCCAATGGGTGCGAAAACATGAAGGAGTGCAAGAACGATCAAGGACCAGGGTTTTCTTTTCATATAATCAAATGATAAGAAAGCCCTCGGGACTAGACAAGGGAAAACAAAAGTCAGGACTCCGACGACTGCATGTACTCAAGAAGTCTTTTTTCCATTCGAGAATTCATCTCTGGAAGACTGCGGACATTCTCAATCTTCACCAATGCATCCATCGGATAAACAACAGCAAGATTGATTTTATTAACGCCGTCTAAATACTTCATTTGATAAAGAGCCCATGCATAGGCTTCTAACTGTTTAAACGCGGTTTCTGAATACCGTTGAGAGCCGGTTTTATAGTCCACCATCCACAGTGTATCACCAACGATGCCCCAAAGATCGATCTGACCTTGCATAAGAGCGTTTTTAAAATTCAAAGCAAAACCCCATTCGACATGTCCTTTTTCGATGATTTCTAAAAGAGGAATGTCCTTGGTTTCAGTTAAGAATTGCAAAGGCTTTTTGAGGTCTTCATCCGAGACTTTAAGCAGCTCTTCGTAAGAAGTGTATTTCAAGGCCTCAAACAATCTATGCGCATTCGTTCCCTGTTGGGCCCGAGCTAGACCTTGTCCTAAAGCGCCTGCTTTCGGAGTGTAAGTGGAGCCCGTCGGTGCTTCCGGCGCAACGAGTTCGGTAACAGAAATATATCGGCGTTTAGCCTCTATGTCTTCGCCTTGCCATGCCGGACGAAGATTCTTATGTTCCAATGCTTCGCTTTGCATTTTCTGCGGTAACAAGTTTTCTACTCGCACCACGTAAGCGAAATCTTTTTCCTGATGCAGACCTTCTTCCAGGTTCAAAGGACATTGTGCGGCCCACGATTTCTTACCGATCTTTCGGTCCCAAATTAACGAGACACCGGATTTGGCTCGAGTCATTGCCACGTACAGCACGCGATTGAACTCTTCACTTTCACGCTGACGAAGTTCTTCGGTGATTTGATCTGCCAGAATACTTCCGGTCATCGCTTGAGTTTCTTCGTTGCGAACTTTCAGAGACCACAAACCATCTTGCTCTCGGATACTGAGCACAGGGGCGTGGCTGGCGCGAGGATCTTGCCCCATACCTGGTAAAATCACTTGATCAAATTGCAAACCTTTTGAGGCATGCACGGTCATGAAGTTCACACGCTTAGGCTCAATCACCGGAGTCGCATCCGCATCTTCCCCGCCTTCGTCCGTCGACAAAGTTTCAAGGCTAGAGTCTAAGAAATCCAAAAAGTTAAAACCAGGTCGGCGTTCTTCCTGACTCAGAAGTGCCACGACTTTCCAAAGATTGGCTTCGCGACGTCCCGTGGAATCAATTTTTGCCGAATAGTCAAAAAGTCCCAGATCAATCAAAGCTCGCTTAAAGGTCCAAGAAAGCCCCTTGGTTTCACTTTGCGCAATTAAAGTTTTAAGAATACGCAAGGGATGAGTTTCATCTTTTTGCTCTAAAGGCTTTTGAGCCTCTTTCCAGAACGAGTGCTTGAAGCTGTGACAATAACTTGCAATTTCACTATCCGACAATGCCAACCACGGGGATCTTAATAAGGCCACAAAGTTGGCGTTATCATGAGGATTCACTAAGAACTTCAAAATGGCCAAGGCGTCCAAAACTTCACGACGCTCATAAAAACCACTGCCGCTATGAAGTTGCAATGGGACGCCGTACTCTTGCGCCACTTTCGCAATGTCTTCAAGAGTTTTATGGGTCCGACCTAACACACAGATTTGTTCCGGACTCACACCTTCTGCCAACAGTTCTTGAATGCGGGCTACTGTCGTTAAAACCTCGGCAGAGGTTTCGTCTTCGTCTCCAGTTTCAGAAAGCAAAACTTGCACGACGGGATCTTCATTCCCCTTTCGAACTTTATCCGGAGCCGGCGTCATAGCGGCAAACTGCTTGCTCAGCTTGGTAAAATAGTGATTGAAGAATTCTAACACTTCTGGAGACGAGCGGTAATTCGTCAGTTTAATCTGCACATCGCCGTTTTGGCTTTGGATTTCGCTGACCTTTTCCTGGAAGACTTCCGAACGAGCTCCGCGGAAAAGATAGATACTTTGCTGGGGATCCCCCACCACAAAGAGAGGACGCTCGCCGATAAGGTGACGCAACAACCGCACTTGCACAGGGCTTGTATCCTGGTATTCGTCGACCATCCAAAAATCCCACTCTTGCGAAAACTTCACAGCAGCGTCTGGGGACTCTTGAATGATTTTGTACGATAGAGTCTCAAGATCACTCATAGAAAGCAGACCTTGTTCTAATTTCGAGCTCATAAAGTCACGACAGAAGAAAGACGCTAGTTCATCAAAAAGTTCACAGTTCTTTTGATGCTTTTCCCAAAATTCGGGACGATAGCGCGGCTCTTCCAAAAGCTTATCAATACGCTCACGCAATTCTTCTAATTCTTCATGAAGACTGAGGGAAAATGGCGGTGTCGCTTTTCTAAACTGAGGTTTCGAAGTGTGTTCCCAGAAACTCTCTAGGCGCGCAAAGAACTCATCCCAGGACGACACCGTCCAAGAGAAGTTCGCTAAAGATTGAGCATATTCCTGCCACTTTTCATTGGAAGCTTCTTGTCCGATCTCAGTACAGACGCGCTTCAACTTACCTGCGATATCTTTGACGACTTTTTCAGTTTCCTTTTGCATGTCCCCTTTTTCAATAAAGGTCATGTTGGGAAAGATCACATTTTCAGAGAAATACTTTAGCAAGGCACTTTCTAGGGTTTGAAAGTCGTATTCTTCCAGAAGTTCCTGCAAAGAAGGATTCTCCAACAGGTATTTGCGCATGATTTTACGCGCGCCCTTGCGGATCTCGGAATCACTCATGATTTTATAATCAGGCGTCAGCCCGATGCTAGAACCATAACGAGATAAGAACAGACTTAAAACCCCGTGAATCGTTGAAATCTGAACTTGCGACTTTGCACTGACATAGTGGAAAAGATCTTCACGACCTTCAGATAAAGCTTTGCTTAAAAGACGCTCTTTTAGTTCTTGCGTGGCTTTGCGCGTGAAGGTCGTCACGACGATGCGTGGAAATTTACCGTTTCTTTCTTTAAAGTCGCTAGCAAACTTCAAAAAGGTTTGGGTCAATGTTGTGGTTTTACCCGCACCGGCCCCGGCGCGCAGAATGGTGTTTTTTAATTCAGATGTGGGGCTCGACATTGTCGCCTCCATTCACAACCAGAACAGGTCTTAAAGTCCGTGGGTTTTGCCTGACTTTCCCCTTTTTTGATACGATCTAAAGTTCCCATAAGAACTGTGCTGAACTCGGAAAGATATTTTTCTTTGGATTCAGCCGTGGCATTTTTATCTTTCCGTTTGGAAGACGGAAATAAGCCTCCGGCAAAATCTTCGATTTTAAATCCTTTGCGTTCAAAATTTCTAAAGACGTAATAGAAAAGACCGATGACTTCCCCGCCGACGTCTTCTAGCAGGCCTTTTTCAATCACCCACATGTAAAACAAAAGCTGAAGCTCGCGGTTTTTAAACCACGAAGCATGAGAAGAGATGCCCCCTGCAGAGCTCTTGTAATCCAGAACAACCAACTGACTGACACCATCCCCGTCAATACGGTCGATTTGACCAGAGATACGGAAGCAGTTGTCTTTAGGTTCGCGAGAAATTTCTTCGGTCACCGGATCTAGATAAAATTCGAAACGCTTTTCTCGGGCCAAAGTACGTGTTTTCTTAAACTCATCCCGCCAACGCTTTTCAAAATCTAAAAAGCGTTGTCCCAAGTGAATGTGTTTTTTCTTAAATGGCTTCCAAAGACGATCATCCGCGAAAAGAAGTTTCTTTTCCGTTTTGATTTCTTCTAGAACCTGGTCCAACTCTTCCGCGGTCCAATTAAAGCGCATCGGCTCCGCCGTCAGTTTTTCAAATAGAGCATGAGCCAACTGACCACGCGTTCGATGATCCACATCCAGATCAATATCAGGAAGGTCTTTTAATTTAAAATATCTTTGCGCTGCAAACACGAAAGGACACTCTAGGAAACTTTCTACAGAGGACGCAGAGATTCGCGGTAAATTTGGCACCTGAATATTTTCAAGCTCCATCTTCCCCATATCCTGCTGAATGCGTCTTTCGATATTTTCTTTACGTGCATCCACCCACGGACGTCCCGCGGTTTGATCAGAGTGTTGCAGTTCATCCCAACGAGTTTCTTTAGGAAGATTTAAAGATTCGTGATCGCCAGATAAGCTCATCCAGAATGTGCAAGGCGAACAGAGGCTGCCACTTAAATCCGTAGCTCCAAAACAGAAAATGTCGTGAATGCTTTCAGCTTCGGCCAAAAGACGAAGTTCAAAATCCAAATCGCTTTGATCTGGATTATCCAGGTAGAAACCAATGTCTTTTGCTAACTCAAAATAGTCTTGACCCGAAAGCTGCGTTTTATTTCTGGCACGCAAAGCTTCGTCGGTCAGGCCTACGAAGATACGGTACTGCGCTTTTTCACTATGCGCTGACATCAGTTTTGTCACCATGATGCCGCGAGGATGGCCTTTTTCTAAAGTGTACTCTTTAGCGGCCACGATGCTTTCAAGATAACTCAGCCATTCTTTCCAAATAAGTTTGGTCGAGCTAACGGCATTTTGTAAGAGCTCGCGCAAGATTACCTGCACGATGTCGGTCTCGGCTGAATTCCAGTACATCAAAGCTTTTGCGACAAACTCGTCGCGACTTAAAATTCCAGTAAGATCCAATTGCTCGTGGAAGACCTTATAGACGGTTTCATTGCGGGCAAGATCTTCATTCACGTAAAGGCTTTTAAACAACGAACGGAATTCTTCATAGCGAAGCTCTTGAGATTCTTCTTTATCGAAGAAGGAAATTTCAAGGTCCGAGCTAGAAAGTCGTCCGCTCTTAGAACGAAGCAAAGCCAACCAACGAGTGACCGAAGGAAGACTTTGCGCTTTGTGGGTTATATCCTTTTGAACCGGAATGCCTTCTTCTTGCAAATACGACTGCAAAACCGGCCAGTATGTTTCTATATCTGGAGCAACGATGGCAATAGACTCTGCGGATTTTCCCTCATCCAGCCATTCGCGCACTTGCCCTACGCTGTGTTTGATTTCGGCTAACATCCCTGAGAAACGCATCACATCCTGACGTTTCTCCTTTTTTACGACAGAAGGAAGCTCTTGCACCTTCTGACTTTGTTGGCGCAGATCTTCGTAAGGCTTTAATAGGAAATGGAAATCTTTTTTCCAAGAAGGATTCGGCTCTAAAACAATCACGTCCACCGAACGCGAAAGCACGCGCAGGATTTCTGCCTCCACACGTGAGATTTCCCCGCTCAGATCGACGATCAAAGGAATATCCCAGACGCGTTCAAGCTCATTGAAGTTTTGCAAATAGGCCGTAATCCAATCCGCGGTGATCACGCGGTGGTCTTGAAGAAGTTTCAGTGCACAGAAACGCGCGCGCAGATACCAATCACGCCACCGGTTCTTAGATTCAGGGTGAGTTTCAAACCACTCTTCAAGCCGCGACGTCCCTTCGGGATGGAAAAGCACCGCCGCCATTTGGTCGATATAAGAAAAGACCGTGTCCTCCGCGGAAGAATTGACGCCAAGAACTTCGGCATTTTCATCCATAATGGTGCGCAGAAGAGAACGCGCAAAAGGATCGCTGACCAAACGTAAACCCGGATCCAAACGCTTTAACAGAATTTTCCAAAGATCACTGGCACGCAAAACAGATTCATCAACGTACTGTCCTTCACGTGCCAGAATTTTTTGTTGAAGTTCGAACTTTGTGCGCAAGTCAGAAACCAACCACGATTGGGAACGTGGATTGTAGTTCGCAAAAATCTGTGCGATCTGAGTTCGACTTTCTATGGGAATGACTTGCAACATTTACGAATTACCGGCGTTGTTTTAGTTTACGTCTCTTGCCGTTATTATCCGTGAATTTGAAGTTTGCATCAAAGCTTAAATCAATACTGAGACTCGCCATATAACGGGAATCCCCGTCTTGACCTGGATAAAGACCGGTCTCTTCAGTGTAACTTACAGCATCAAGATGGAATATGAGAAAATTCACACCCACACCGTAACTGAGGTAACCTTGATTATATCCTGCGCGCAAGTCGATCAAGGGAAGAGAAATCTCCGTTCCGACGTGCAGTTTCTTTCCTATTTCGATTTCAGGATTCAAGAGTCTTCGGCCCTCGACGCCTATCACCCAATCAAGGCCAGGCAAATCCATGCCGACGCCCGCACCAAAGACTAAATTCTGTTCAATATGAACGGGCGCATCGTCACCCTCTGTTTTCTTAAAGGCTGTGTTACCCACGTCTTGCCACACCAGTGTCAGCGTCGGCTTTAGAATCGGCAAAGGAATCTCATGCAAGATCGCCAAATCCGCACCATATCCCTGCCCTTTGTTGGCAAAGCGATCTCCGATGTCTGAAAGACTGCTTGAGTCTGCGATATCGCTGATGCTTAATTCCTGCGTTGAGCCCCCTTGGCGAGTGATTCTTTTTACACTCATTCCAAAATAAGTCGAAGGTCCCAAGGAAAAGGCCGTTCCCAAATAAATGGCCTGATCACTGCGGAAGTAAGTTTCAAATTGAGGGAACGCCGGATTGTGAAGTTCGGCAGTCACTTCGGTGTCGTAAAGATAACCTGCAGAAATCAAAGGCAAAGAAATGGCGGCTTTACCCACGCCTTGCGCCCACAGCTTTTTACCGTAGAAGTCATTGAACGTGGATGGGTCATTGGCATCAATATTCTGCAAATCATCAAGACTGTCGACCAAGGTTTTATTCGCACCTGCCATTAATTCAATCAGCTTAATATCAATGGCAGCGGCTCTTTTTAAAGCCGCAGGATTGACGAACAAGGCATCCGCATCATTTACAAATGGCACCAGCACGCCACCCATCCCACGAGCGCGGATAGAGCGTGTCGTTTCACCCAAAGACTGAGCAAAACTTTGCGCACTGAATGCAAAAATAAGAGCGGCAAAAATCAACTTCATGGAGCTTGCATCCCCGGACAGCAATCCGCATTCACCGAAATTGTCGGAGGAGATCCCATCGTGTAGTTCACCGTAATATCGGCGATATCACACGCACCCACTCCCAGAGTGCCACTTTCAATCATGCGACGGAAAATACGACGCAACTTAGGTGTCACATCGGCGTCTTGAGTTGTCGTACAAACAATGGGATCTGTGACATCCGCGCCTAAACCGAAATCTTGATACGTCGGCGTATTAGAAGGAAGTCCCAAGTCGACCCACGTCACACCCATAGGAGCACCATGGTCTTGAGGAGTTCCAATAGGCGGAATCACCACATCTGTTTGACACAAGGTTTGTGCATCACCGAATGAATCGCCCGCGGTTCCCGAAGTCAATTCATCACCCAAGGCCGCCAAGTTTTCAAAGACCAATCCCACACCCGTGACGATGCGATCTACTTCGGCATCACTGAGCTTTCCTGCCGCCGCACTCACCGTACAAGCTTCTGCGCCCGCATCGGGCACACCATCACCAAGACCCGCAGCATCGATATCAAATTTTGATTTCAGAGTCGTCGCCATGCGAGTCAGTCCCAAAATCGCGGCGAAAAGGTTTTGATCATTCGTTCTTTGTGCAGCGGTAGTTCCGATGCTCATCAAAACCGCTACAGCGTTGTCACAAGCAGCAACATCGGTGACCTGACCTTGAAAAATCTGAAGGGCAATTTCAAACATCTTTGTCGAAGACACACCTTTAAGTGCCTGCACCAAATCAAAAAATGAAATACCGCACTTACCACCGTAGGCATGCATAAGGCTCGTTTTCACATCATTACGAGCTTGGTAATCCGCAGACAATTGCGTCGTCATGATAGAGATCGCATCATCCCAAGCGGCATCATCGATTTTCTTTTTCGCTTCCAAAAAAAGAGCGGCATCTGAATCCGTAGATGCATACTCGGTCAAAACGTTTTCCTGATTGCTACAAGAAGTCGCCACCGACAGAGAAATTAGAATGATAAAGAGATGTCTAAAATATTTCATGCCTCATCCTTAAAACCGGTAAGCAAACTTCATAGTATAACGTCTGTCTTCTTTAGGTTCGTCTTGAGTGCCGACTTCTTCGCCGTAAGATGCAAGCTGCCATTGAAAGTGTTCAGTAGAATACTCAAAGCCTGCGGTCCAATATCTTTGATTATATCCTCCACGGAAAAAGAAGGCATCTCCGAAGTTCAATTCGAAACCACCGTGAATCAATTTGGCCTTATCCTCTTCATCACCTGATGTTAATAAGCCACGGTACTCAACCGTCCAAGCCGAACGAATGTTGTTGGAATGAATCGGAAAGAGAGCCGCTGCCACATCGATGTCTTGCTTTATCAAATTGGGACGATTGACTGTGTCTAATCGGATACCATTGGCCTGATCGAAGCTGGTGCCTCCCACATCACGCACGACAGCTGTCACCGTCGGCAGAAACTTCCAAGGCGCCGCGAGGATCAACCCAACATCCGTTGAAAGGCCTACGCCCTCACTGGCTATAGAATCATAATCCAGTGGACCTGTGGCACTTAAAGTTTGATTGTCTACTTCGATGCGATTGATAAGTTTCGTGTTAAAGCCAAGCTTGATTCGTCCATCCCAGAAACGGAAATTGAATCCCAAAATAAACGCGACGTCATTGCGATAATAAGTGTCAATGGTCGTACCGTCACCGGACATCTCAGCATCTAGCAGATAGTTCCCGTAAAGTCCCACACCGAAGTTTCTGCCGACAAAAGAAGGAAACACCTGCGCCTTGGCATGATAATAGGAGCTGCGTTTTTTATCTAAGGCCGGAGCCACATCTTCTAGGGAAAATGGATTTGAAAAAGCCTCTTCGCTATAGAAACCCGGAGCGTTGTAACCCAATTCAATTTCCGGGTCGATGATCGTTCCATAAAAATCACGAAGTTTTCCCAAAGCCGCGGGATTCACGATCAATGCGGTTTCATCATTGGTAACGGCAATACAAGCGCCACCCATGGCCTGGCAACGAACACCTGAATAAAAACTACGACGCTCTCGTGCATTCACTTCGTAAGTGAACGCCATCAATGCAAAAATTTGAAAGAGCGCGATCCACAAAATCCTTTTCATAGATACCTCGCTAAAAACACGTGGAATATATCAAAAGGCTTATCGGTTCAATGGGGGCTCATATTGAGACAGAAAGGGAAAATAAGGTCTTAGGTCGTGAAGAAAGACTCTCTTCAGGCTTTAGAAGCCAAGAAGAGAGTTGATACGTGAAAGTCGATTTAACGTTTCTAGTTGAGGTTTGTTACGGCCTGGTTGCAAGTCTTCAGGCTGAAGGTCTTGCTCTTTCATGAAGGCACATATTGATTGAGCGAAGTCTTCTTGGGACATCTCATCTTCTAATTGGAATTCGATTTCATATTTTTTTTGAATGAAAGTGCTCCCCACAAAGTCTTCACCTTGAGTGATGGAAACTTCTATATTTCCCCAGCCCATATCCTGAAGAACCGTCCACTTGATCTTTTTCGTCAGATGGCTCGCCGTAAAGTACCAGTGGGTGTTTGCAGGGACAGACAACAACTTATCCAAAAGAGGAAGCTTCAGCCCGACAATGTGCCGATGTAACTTTTGGACATCGTGAACAGCTTTTGGCAGATCAGTTCCATTCAAAGCATCCAGTTGTTCAACCACGGCGCGCGCGAAGTTTTCGTGATCACGATTGTTAAGTTTTAACTCCCCGACAGCCTTCTCTTTGACTTTGAAAGTCCATCCCTCGGGACATACCGAAGGCAGAATCGAGATCTTTGTATTCGCTTGAAGAACGGCTTTTCCTTTTGTCGTTTTTAAACGGAACTTGTACATCTCTGGATTGGGGATCAACAAAAATTTACTTCCATCATAGATATCCGCGTAATAGTCGACACGATCTTCACCCACGAAAGCGTATTTTTTAAGAATCTTTTGAGCCGCGACAGCTTCGAGGTTGAAGCCCGCTTCGATCTGATTCTTGATACTACCATCTTTCGCGCTCGCGACTGAAGAAACCACAGCGAAAAGGACCAGCCCGAACAGGGCCTTAGACAGAGATTTCATTATTGGATTTCCTCTTTTTTGATAACGAATAAATAATTTCTATTTCCCACATCTGCGTCATGAACACCAAAGTCATTGTCATTGACGATATAGACTTGGCCTTCTTTATCGACAGTCATGCCTTCCAGTTTTTCAAAATCTTGTAAGCCTTTGTCCGTTAGGTTTAAGACTTCGGTTTTTTCTACAAGCTTTACGTCTTGGGGAATTTTAAAAGATTCTGAAGCCAAGGACTCTTTGACGACATTGCTGGCTTTCGTGCGGTCCACCGCAAAAACTCTTTGCCATGCTTTCTTACCGGTTTTCCCATTCTGTTCTAAAACCCAAATACGGCCGTCAGGCCCAACAGTGGCGGCACCAATCTTCCCACCCTCTTTGCTAAGGGGATAAAAATAAACGCCCACAGTTTTTTCTTTGATTGGATCAAATTCGAGGATCGGAGCCTGCTTTTTATCAAGATCAGGAACTCCGCTTTGCAAAAACACCAATAAGGTTTTCTGTGGAGTAAAGACCAAGGCTTCAAATCCACGGTTCAACTTTCTTTTAGCATAGAAATACGGAAGCTCTTCAATCCCCGTGCGTTCTTTGGAAGATCCCTTGGGAAGAAACCTTTTTTGCACAAGCCCTTCCGCATTCACCTTCAAAAGCGAAGGTCCATATTCCTCACTCGCCCAGAAGTTCTTTTGCTCGTCTAAAGCCAAACCTTCTGGATCCAAGCCGATAGCATCGAATTTCAAAACAGTGCCTTTTGCATCCATGGGAGTTTCATCCGCGCCTGTTTGATTGAGCTTCGGGTTCACGTTAGGCAGACCGGTAATTAAGATCGGCTCCGGCTTCAATGTCACTTTGACCTTCAAGCCAATGCTTTGCACAAGTTTCACTTCACCGTTCTTAAATTCAAACTTAAGAATTTGCGGGTTGTAAGCGGGATGAAGAAAGGCTCTTTCTGGTGATTTTTTATCCCCTTTTTCCTTACCGTTGGGACCACGGTCTGTGATGGAATAAAAAACACGTTTTTCTTTTGAAGACTCTGACAGTGAATAGACGAGATCCGAAAGACCACCCAACAACACTTTACCTTCCGAATTTTCAAACAAGGGCTTTTCGGATTGGATCAAATACTTCTCTGCCGGGGCCGCTTGAGCAACCGTCGAAAGAAGCATTGTTAATACTATGTATTTACACATTTTTGTCCCCATTCGTCTGGTATATGTGGTCGCGGACTTACAGACAATGACTAACCAATAAGCCCATAAAACTCTGACTGAATCCTAACAATAATTTCGCTGAATATTCCAATATAAAAAAGCCATGAAGCTGACTTTCCGCCATCTAATTCTATTTTTCTTCTTCCTTATGTGCCGACCCGGTTTTGCACAAGAGGCGGTCAGCGTTATCGACACGCCATCACCAAAAAAAACCTGGAATATCAAAGTTGAAATGGAAGCCAAATCGACTTTCGATAAAGAAAAAAATATGAACGGCTACTCTTCCGAAGCTGATCTTCAATTAACGCGGATGTGGTCCGAGACTTACGGAACAATTTTAGGTATTCAGGTCGGCCACAAAGCTGGTGAAGAAGAAACAACGTCACAGATGGAAGAAGCGACTTTGGGTCTGCGTGTCGCTCAAAAAATCGCGGGTCTTAAATGGCGCGCTCAATTGACGTACAATTATCTTCTTCAAGAAGAGCAGCGTCTTGCTGACTTCCGCGACGGCTCTTTGATGTTAGATATTCGCACTAATATTCCGCTACAAACATGGGGTAAAGCGCGCTTGCGATTGAAGCATGCGGAATATCTTCCCACGAAAAATGAAGATGACATTGGCGTTCGCCAAACGAAGCTAGAGCTTTCACCGTCCTATCTTTGGGGAAGATTTGCCACGGGCTTTAAAAATCAAGTCACTCGCCTTTCAACTTTCGCCGAAAGCTTTCACACTTTTGATATCGCGCCCTTTATTAAATATGAAGGAGATCATTTTGAGCCTATGCTTAAGGTCATCTATCGGCCTGTGGAAAAATCCGCACAGTTTCACACAGCCCAAAACTGGGAATCACATCCCATTTATGCTTTAGAAATGGAAATGAATTTCTAACGTCTCAAGTTAAGACAGAGCCCCCTTCTTTTAATCAAAATCTGAGTTAAGGCCCCCCTTCGGATTCCGATAAGTACTAAGTACTTTCAAGACTTCATGAAGGAGACTTCAATGCAAATCCATAAATCTGCAGCTTTGCTAGCGACATTAAGTTTGGCTTTGGTCCTAACGGGATGTGAGGGCGAACAAACAGAAAAAGACATGATCGCGGAAGCCCAATTCTGCCTGGATAAGGCGACAGACGAAGCTTCGGCTATGGCTTGTACAAGCAAAATCTCTGGTCTGACTTCTCCTCGTGCCTATGCACTTCGTTGTGCGGCGGGCTTTATCGCCGCAGAAGTGACAGATCCAGCAAATCTTTCCAGCGCTTTGAATGCTATTCAAGACAACCAAGGCACAACAGCTCTTCTGTCGGCTTTAACATTTCCGCGCCAAGATCTTATGAATGACACTTTCGCGGCCTGCAATGCTTCCGGCCAGGACGGTTTAGCGTTGATTGGTGCGATGGCGAAAAGTGCGACGTTGCTTTCTAACCTTTCAGGTGGAGCTTTTGGATCTTGCACCTCTATTTCAGACTGTGACTCTGCACAGATCGAATCGACTATCAATAATCTGATCGCGGGCCTTACTTCTGGAGATCCGACGGAAGAAGCGGAGGCAGCCGAGGCCATCACTCAAGTAACGGAAGTGGTTCAAACAGTTTACGCGACAACTTGTGGTGGTACTCAAACGGCTAACGATGACATCTGTGGACAGATCAATACAGCTTTGGGTCAAGCCGGTGTGGATATCGCAACAACGGATCCGGCGGAAATCGTAGAGCTTGGAAAAAAACTTTTAGAACAGTGGACTCAATAGTCTTCGTCTAAAGAGAAATAAAAAAAGGCTTCCACACGGAAGCCTTTTTTATTATTTAAACTCAGTGATTCTTTTAGAAATCCAGATTCAATCTTGTCGCATACACACGACTTTCAATCGGTGTATTTCTTGTTCCCACATCATCCGCATAAGAAACAACATCCAAGTTGAAGATTCCGAGCTCGGCAGATAAACCGGCGGTCCAGAAACCTTGGCTCATACCTACACGGTATTGCCCTTTCCACCAACTCGTCACCGTCCAATCAAACTCAAAACCTAAGTGAATGCCTTTTCTCCAAGTGAAATCCGGATGACCCAAATCGCGAACATCCAAGACGCCACGGCCGCCAAAGATCCACATGGATGGATATTCCCAGCGTGAGCCTAGGTCGAACACGCGGTACAATTTTTCCGGCGTGCCGTTTTGTTTCTCTTTATTTACTAGTTGCATAGACTGGCCAAAGCCGGTTTCAGCAACGTTACGAACTACCGCTCCGAATGTGGGGTGAGCCAAACGCAAAAGAGACCAAACGCCTGAATCCGGAAGTTCCGGCGTCCACAAAACACCGAGGTCTGCATCAATGGTGTAACCTTCCAAAAGATCTTCTTTAGAAACAATCTCGTCGCTAGCCGCCAAGTCCGTCGCACTGATCGGCTGACTGAAAAATCCGCGATTCACGAATTTGCCTGTAATACCCCATGAAAGACGACCGTGATCAAACCAATGAAGATCATCTCCATAAGCAAGACCTAAAGTCGTATCTGCATAAACCGTCGCATTTAAAGTCGGACCGACTTGTTGATGCATGGCCATTTCTACGCTGACATCCATCGGGATTAAAGCCACTCCCCAATTGGGGCGGACCCAAAAGCCTTCTAACGGAGCCAGTCTTAAAGAATAAACATCACCATAGTGTTTTTGAATAAGTTCTAAGTAAGCCGTTTGTTTGTCGGTTTCAGACTGACTTGAAGATTCAATTTTTGAATACTCGTCATAGAAATCCATCGCGCCCGGGGTTCCCGCAGCACTCAAAGAAAGATTGATTTGACCGTCGTCTCTTCTGGCTAGACCAGCGGGATTGTAAAAGATCGCGGAATAGTCATTGGCTACGGCAACAAAGGCATCACCCATTCCTAAAGCACGTGGAGCTTGATAATGATGATGAATAGTGGTGCTGATGCTTTCTGCCTGGGCAAGAGGTCCAGTTAACAACGCAAAAAGACCCGAGAGGAATAAAGATCCCCGGTTCGACATAAATTTGCCTCCAAATTTGTTAACAATGATTGTAGTCCTAAATTATACTTTGTCTTATGCGAGTTATTCTTTCTCTCCTTTTTTTGACCTTGGTCGTGAGCGTGTCTGTTTCTCAAGCGGCGCCTCAAACAACGACCACTTTAGAAACTCAGCCCTTAAGTGGGGAAGATGATCCGTTATTGGCAACGCGAGATCCCGAGGCGCGCGCTTCCATCCCGACTTTTTTGTTAGGAACATATTTAGGATTCGAGGGCGGAAACTACTTAGAAAGTGATGACTGGGATCAAGGGCCTTACTTGTCTCTTCGTTTTATCCCCGTTCAAGATGATTCTATTTATTGGGACTATGAAGTCGCCGTGAATACCGCCAACTTTGTGGGATTAGGTGCAGGTTATCGCTGGTACTGTTGTCCTGACGACAGATTCAATCCTTATCTTCGCGCATCCGCAAATCTCTATCTAGAAGGAGCTGACGAACTTGCAGGGCTCGTCGAAATTCGTCGTTGGCGGGCTCGCGCCTCTGTAGGCATGGGTGAAACTTTCAACGCCGAGTTCGGTGTGGGAGCCGCGGTCACGGGGCCTGATTTATTTGCACAGTTTGGTTATCAGTTCGCGTTTTAAGCTTTTTCCGTTTTTAACGTTTCCAACCAAGCAAGCAATCTTTCGATCTCTTTTAAAAGATGCTGTTCATCGCGGTTGTTATGCAAAATAAAATCCGCTTGCTGTTCTTTGAACTGAATAGGAATTTGCGAAGCAATGCGCATATCGATTTCATCATCCGTCCAATTCTGACGGCGACGTAAGCGCTCTTTTTGTTGTCCCTTGGTGCATGAAACCACAACGACGGCGTCGAATTGATCTTGTGCTTTGGTTTCGAAAAGCAACGGAATGTCGTACACCGCGACCGGATGATTCATATCTTCGAGCAGTCGACGACGGCGACGAGTTTCCTCTCGAATCAAAGGATGTAAGATAGATTCAAGTCGATGCAAAAGCTCCGGATGACCGAAAACATGCTGTCCTAATTTGCGACGATCCAAAGATCCGTCGGGCAAAAGGAAGTCTTGGCCAAAAACATCGATCACAGACTTCAGTCCAGGTGATCCGGACTTCACGACCTCTTTGGCAATTTCGTCCGCATCTACAACTGGAATAGAATGATCTTTAAGCGCACGGCTTACAGTACTCTTACCGCAAGCTATACCTCCGGTCAGTCCTATCCATTTCATAGACAATTCTCCTTAAGGATTAGTTTTATTTTACCGATAGACCTCACAAAGGGGAATCAGTTTTCATGTCTCAAGCCGTAGAGCAGTTTGGTAAGTACATCCTTCTTGAGCGTCTCGCCGCAGGCGGTATGGCGGAAGTGTACCTATCTAAGTCAACGGGTGCCGTGGGCGTCAACAAGTTTGTCGCTATTAAACGTATTCTTCCCCAATATTCCGACCATCAAGAATTTATTGAGATGTTCAAAGAAGAGGCGAAGATCGCCGTGAACTTGAATCACGGGAACGTCGTCTCTATTTACGACTTCGGGGTTGAAAGAAGTCAGTTCTTCCTGGTTATGGAATACGTCGAAGGCCGAAACCTTCGCCAAATCCTGAACGAACTTAAAAAGTCCAACACGCAATTCACTATCGAGCAAATCGTCTACATGATGAAAGAGGTTGCTGCGGGATTGGATCACGCCCACCGTTGCCTTGATGGCACGACGGGCAAACCTTTGAATATCGTTCACCGTGACATGAGTCCGCAAAACATCATGGTCAGCTTCGAAGGCGAAGTTAAAATCATCGATTTCGGTATCGCTAAAGCTGAAACTCAACTGGAAGCAACAAAAGCTGGAACCCTGAAAGGGAAATACGGCTACATGAGTCCTGAGCAAGCCGATGGACAATCCATCGACACGCGCACGGATATTTTCTCTTTGGGTATCGTTCTTTGGGAACTTTTAGCGAATGACCGTCTTTTCACTTCCAACAGTGAAGCGGCGATTCTTCGTAAGATCCGCGAGTGCCAGGTTCCTTCTATTCGCAAGATCAATCCTTCTGTTCCTCCGGAATTAGAAAGAATTGTTAACAAAGCTCTCGCAAAAGATAAAAGCCTTCGCTATCAAACAGCGGCGGCCTTGCACCGTGATTTGAACCGTTTCTTAAATACGCAGTATCCGGAGTTCTCTCCGCACGACTTCAGCGTGTTTATGAAAAACGCTTTCTCTGCCGCTTTCCTCGAACAACGACGTAAACTCGTTGAGTTTGCAAAAATCCAGGCGACAAACCCGGATGATAAAACCGTGGTCACTCAGACGGATATGCGCACACAAGCTCGTGCGATTCCTCAAGCGGCCCCGCCTGTTGCGGATGAAGGCGAAGAAAAACTAAATATTGATACTTCGACAGATATCCGTGTGAATCTAGATAACTTGAAGACTCCGCCAAAACCGGCGATGCCTTCAGCGGGTCAGACAAACACAAACATCACGCAAACCCGTACTTCCGCAACCGGAACTTATGCTTCCGGCACTGGAACTATGACTCGCACTCCGTCGGCGATTTCACAAAGTGGCACTCGCACTTCGATTCCAAGGTCTGCGTCTTCATCTTCTATGGAAGACATGACGGGTCTTGTGATGAAGGCCGTGATTGGCTTGGTTGTAGTTGTGGGCGGCTGGTGGGTTTATAACAATTTTGTCGCTAAGAAGACTCCAAAGGCTCCCGCTGTGAGCGGTGCTACGACAACAGCTCCAAATTCTCCGAATACGGCCGCGAACGGTGGCACTCAACAACTCGATATGGCGGCGACTTCTCCGGAATACACTGTGACTATTTACAGCAGTCCGGACCGTGCACGCGTCGTGATTGACGGTGTCGATACGGGCGAATTCACGCCGGCTCGTAAAACTGTGAAAGCGAACACTCCTTTCAGCCTTCGTTTGGTGAAAGAGGGTTACACAGATCTCGTGACAACGATCACACCGACTTATGAAGCTTATTCTTTCAACGGCACTTTACAAAGACTTCCTCGAGTCGCGTCCGTGATTATTAACATCGTCAATGGTGGAGCAAATCCAGAGCTTCGCATTGCCGGAGTTCCTGTTAATATTAAGCCCACAGGCGATGCTTACTTGATTCAAGCGGAAGTGGGAGTGAAGATCCAAGCCCTTAATAAAACAACAGGGCTTTCTGCTGAAACCACTGTCACAGTGCCAGCAGACCAACGTAAAATTTTAGACTTGTATTTGAAGTAATCCCCTTCGTTATACATAGGCAGCTAGGGAGTTTTCATCATGACGAAGCCAACCACTTTGGGACATTCCATTCTTTCCATGCGCAACAGAAATCCTGCGCACGTGGCTGTAAAATTCAAAGTCAACGACACTTGGCAATCGAAATCCTGGGCTGAATATTATCGCGATATCGAAAATGTTGGCGCGGCTTTACTTTCTTTAGGAATTAAAGAAGGCGACCGTGTGGCGATCATGGCTAACACTCGTTACGAATGGTCGGTGATGGATTTAGCTATCTTTGGAATCAAAGCTATCACTGTTCCCATCTATCAGAACAACACCGCCGAAGACGTGGAATACATTCTGAATAACTGCGGCGCCAAGGTTTTGGTCTGCGAAAGCCGCGGTCCTTTAAAAACTTTCGAATCAGTTAAAAACAACTGCCCGAAGGTTGAAAAGCTCATTGTGTTTGAAAACACCTGCCCGAATCCTGACGCTATCACTTGGAATCGCGTGCACGAAATGGGCGAAGGTCATTTGAAGAAACACGCCGACAGCTATCGTCGACTTTGTGAAACAATTAAACCTGAAGACACTGCAACCATTCTTTACACTTCAGGCACCACGGGACGCCCTAAGGGCGTGATCTTGACACACCTTCAAGCTTTTAGCGAAGTTTCAGAGGCCTTCCCCTATTGCGGAGCCAATGAAAAAGACATCTCTTTAAGCTTCCTGCCCTACGCTCACATCTTGGGTCGTATCGAGCACTGGGGTCATCTGTATATTGGCTTCACCATGGCCTTTGCAGAAAGCTTAGAAAAGATTCGTGGGAATCTGACAGAGATTCGTCCCACTATTTTAGTTTCAGTGCCGCGCATTTTTGAAAAAATCTATGCCGCGATTTGGGCGCAAGTACAAACGCAGCCCTTAAAGATGAAAGTCTTCACTTGGGCTTTAGATATCGGTCGTAAAGTCGGAGAGCATAAACTCAGCGGACAGATTCTTCCTTTAGATTTATTAGTGAAATACGAATTGGCACGCAAGCTGGTCTTAGGAAAAATCACGGATGCCTTTGGGGGTCGTCTGCGTTTTGCTATCAGTGGCGGGGCGCCGATCTCTAAAGACATCGCACTATTTTTTCATTCTGCGGGGATTTTAGTTCTAGAAGGCTATGGTCTAACAGAAACAACGGCCGCTATCACCGTCAATACGCCTTTTAATTATCGCTTCGGTTCTGTCGGTCGTCCCATTGGCGAAGTGAAACTGAAGATCGCTGAAGACGGCGAGATTTTAGTGAAAAGCGATAAGGTTATGAAAGAGTACTACAACAATCCGGAAGCCACGAAAGAGGTCTTTACGGATGGTTGGTTTCACACCGGCGACATTGGAGAAATTCTTCCTGGTGGTGACCTTAAGATCACGGATCGCAAAAAAGATTTGATCAAGACTGCGGGCGGTAAATACGTAGCGCCTCAGAAACTGGATGGTCTTTTGAAATTGTCTCCTTACGTTGCTCACGTGCATGTTCACGGAGATCAAAAGAAGTATATCGTCGCACTATTAACTTTGGATCGCCCTTCGGTTGAAAATTTGGCGAAAGAAAAGAACATCAGTTATAGCGACTGGAATTCTTTAGTCGCCTCCCCTTTCGTACAAGAAATTGCACGTAAGGCCGTCGCCGATGCCAATTCACAATTGGCTAGCTATGAGGCCATAAAAAAGTATGCAGTCCTTCCCAACGAGTTTACTATTGAGGGTGGCGAATTAACGCCGTCTTTAAAAGTAAAACGTAAAGTCTTAGATCAAAAATTCAAGGATAAGATCGAGGAACTTTACTCATAGGGAGACCTGTGACTCTTGTCCCTCTATTTCTTGTCGTCTTTGTAGATATTCTGGGAATGATGATGATCATTCCCCTTCTGCCCTTCTTCGCGATGAAAATGGGCGCCTCTGTCTTTGAGACCGGCCTTATCACTGCGGCTTATGCTGTCATGCAAATCCTTTTTAGTCCCGTTCTTGGCAGGCTTTCAGACCGTTATGGTCGTAAGAAGCTGTTGTTGTTAAGTCAGGTGTTTTTGGCGGCAGGATTCTTTCTTTTAGCTTCCTCCACCAGTGTGACGATGGTTTTTATCGCACGCATTCTTTCGGGAATAGGCGCGGGCAATTTATCTTTAGTGCAAGCGATGATCGCCGATTCCACTCGAGAAGAAGAACGAACTCGGGCTTTCGGTTTATTCGGAGCTATCGTAGGATTAGGACTTACTATCGGACCTGCATTGACCGGTATTTTTGCAAAGATCGATTGGACGGTTCCTATCTATGTGAGTTTTTCGTTGGCTTGCTTGAGCTTTCTTCTGTGTGCAACATTGCTCCCTAACAAAATGCCCGCGTTGGTCGTCAGAAAATCCATCATAGAGACACTGCACGGTTTCTGGCAAACGTCGGGAACCCGCCAATGCTATTTGCAGTTCCTTCTTTTCTTTTGCTCCTTTGCATTTTTGGTATCAGGGTTGGGCCTCATCATGGAAAGTCGGTTCTTCACTGCTGAAGGCCGACGCTATGGCCCTTCAGAGATTGGATATCTCTTCGGCGTCTTAGGCGTGATAGGCATCGTTGTTCAAGGTGTTCTGTTGCCACGCTTAGAAAAGACCTTCGGCAATCATCGGCTGACTTTGTCAGGATTTCTTTTAACCATCTTAGGTTATTTGGGTGTTGGTTTCTTTCATAACGTCTATTTCTTCTTTTTTGCCTGCGGACTTTTTGGGATTGGTAACTCATTAATACGTCCGACAATCACCAGCCGCTTGACAAAGACTTTACACAAATCAGATGAAGGCATGGCTTTGGGATTTTCAAGTTCGTTGCAGTCCCTGGCCCATGTGATCTGTCCTCCCTTAGGTGCATTTCTAATTCAGCATCACTGGGTCCCTCAATTGGGTATCTTGATGGCCCTTCTATCTTTGATGGGTTATGTCATCGGATTGCGAAATCAAGACACCGTATCAGCCCTGTGATAGCCTTTTTCCATGCTTCCTAAAAGACACCCGGTTCATATATTTGTTTGGATTGCTGTTGTGATCGCCGTCGCTCTTTTTCTGCGCGCCTCGATTCAACATTCAGCGCATGTCTTTACGAACATCTTTATTTTCTTATTGAATCTGTTTATCTGGCTTGCGGTTTTGAATTTAAATTATCTGACTCAGAAGTTTGCATTTAAAAAGCTCGTCTGGATTTTACTGTTCATGCAGGCACTGACCATTTTCTCGGCCTATCACATGACCCAGCAGGTGCTGCTCTTTGGTTTGATCGCAAGTTTGAGTTTAAATCTGCTCGCGTACTTCGTGTATATGGCGAATGAGAAAAAAGTCGCAACAGTTGTCGTTCTTGCCTCGCTGGCATTCCTGGTCAGTCTTCTGACAACACCGCTAGAGTTTTGGCTGACGGCGGGATAGTTTTTTCCTTTCTTAAAAATTAGGGCGTTGTTACTGCCACGATGGCAGTAAGCGGTTGCGTTATGTCGTTGGTCGTCTCGCAAAAAGCGGGCGGATTTAATTCAATTGTGATTAGTAAGATTTTTTCAATTCTAGCTACTACCCCCGGGTAGGTACTTTTACTTCCACGGTGGAAGTAAGTGTTAGCGTCACCGGTAAACTGAGGTTCTTTATAAGAAGGAAATTTATCCGCAAACAAGTATAAAGAGATTAGTTTCTCGAAATCAGCGTAGTACTGTCTGGAAAGCTATTCTCGCTTCAAGCTATTTCACTTCCACCGTGGAAGTAAGCTTCAGCGTCAATCGTTGAACGGAGGTTTCAGAAACAGAAACAGAAACAGAAACAGAAACAGAAACAGAAACAGAAACAGAAAATTACGAGTATTAAACTTAGACTACCAGAAGTAAAATCTACTGCCACGATTGCAGTAAGCAGATGCGTTAATAATGACTATCAAGCTCGAAGCGATAACGGCCGTTCAATGTTTTCCAAGCTCAGAGCGATTTTGATTGAGCATTCAATTCAAAAAAAAAGCGCAGTTCGCACTGCGCTTTTCTATTCACCTTTTTAAAATGCGAATTACAACTTCAGCTGTCCCGCTTCGAAAAGATCAAGACCTTTCATGATCTGTCTCATCTGATCGCTGAACACTGTGGACTTTGTGTCATCCAAATCAACGGTCTTACAAGGAACGGCACCGACAACAGCTTTAAGAACGTTGCATTTCACGATTGTCGCGCAAGTCGTATTGCCACATGCCACCGGAGTTCCGCTGAAGAAATTCATTGTACGATTAGACTCGTAAGCTTTGGTTTCAATCGCTTCACGGCAGGCGTTGCGTTTTTTGCTGCTCTTATCAACCGGACACATCCAGTCGACAACGGCGTTAATCATCTCTTGACGAGAAGACTGTTTTGAAAGCGGAGTCACTGTCGGGCTTAACAATGTATAGTGAATCAATGCTTGGGGAATCAGGCTTTCCACTGGTGAAAACACCTTATAAAAACCTAAACCTTTGCTGAATCTTCCGAAGTCATCGTAATAAGCCGTGTTCACCGGACGAAGACGAAGGCATTTGCGAGTTCCACAATCAAGGCTTTGACGGATCACGCTTGTTGTTTGACCAATACGAGAAAGATTTTCTGGGAAAGAACCAGGATTGTGTTCATACCACTGACCATCACTCATCGGCTCGTGGAAATCAGAAGATGTCATACTTCCAAACACAGGACGACGCCACAATTTCGCACCCGTTGGAGCTAACAACCAGCCCGAGTTGCAAGAGTTGAATACCACAATCGCGTTAGGAGCTAAAAGACTGCCGATTTGAGCAAACTCTTCGTCTTCGTGATTGATTCGATCCCGTTTATCTTGCAAACGAAAACCATTGTACGTGTTCGCATGACCGAAAAACTGCAAAGAGCTGATCGGCGCATTTAGATATCTCATAGCCAAAATGAGACGGCTCTTAACAAGTTCATCCTTATCTGCTTTACGGAAGCCGAAGCCCGCATTAGCAAGCATAGAGCGCTCAGCCTCGAAGTATTCATTCACCGGGCTGATGATGACACGTTGACGCTCTGGAAAGCGATCTCGTGAGACTTTAGCAGCTAATATAGCGGTCTTTAAAAACTGGTTGCCTTGATCTGCACCAAAACCAGCCACGAATACATCCGTCGGTACGCCCGCACGGATCGTAGCCGGCTCAGAGGCAATAAAGTAGGCGTGTGCTTTTTGAGTAGCGATTCCTGAAAGGCACAGGAAGGCTCCAAGAATAAATTTGAAATTCATACGACCTCACTTCGTGATTTATAAAGTGAGGCATTAACTATCATATGTTTGGGAACATCTAAAGAAGCGGTGACAAAGTCCGACACCGCGATGAAAGATCTTCAAAGCAAGAACGAAAGTGTCTAGAGACTAGACACTTTCCCGAGTGAAAAGCTTATAAATTACGGCAATAAAACGATTTGCGAGCTGATCACCTTACGACCGTCTTTATCGATCGAGATCGCTTGCGCTAGATAATAGATCCCGTGAACAAGCCCATCCAAGTTCACCGTGTGATCAGTCACTAGATTCGCATCTACAGGAGTATAAATTTCTTCACCTGTATACACGTTAAGAATTCTCAACTGGCTGTTGGCTGGAAGATTGGTCTTCCAAGTTAAGACCGCCGTTGGAGCCGCCGCAGAGACCACGACGAAATCCGACAAAGCTAACTCCACAGGTGGTTCTTCAGGGGGACAAGGGTTCGTTGTTTGCGCAGGCATTTTATAGTTAGCTGCTGCGATCGTCGACCAACCCAATTGCTCTAAGAACTTCACGGGCAACAATTTCTTTCCATTGTCAGGATTGTAGAAATATTTGTTGGAAGCAACACCACACAACGGATTGCTGTTTTGTTTCTTCCACGTCTGGGCCTTTTTATGATGTTTCCAGATCATCACATTCGCAATATGGTAGCGTGGCCCCTGATAGTAAAGAATCTTGATCGGAAGTTCGGTCCCCTTCTTCAATTCTACCGTGCGGAAAGCACAACCCATACGTGTGGAGTGGTCACCATCATTATTAATGATTTCATTCCACTGATTATTTTCTTTCACGAAAACGCGCGATCCATCGTCAGATAGAGTTGCGAGCTCGTAGTGACCTTCTTTATCTTTGTCAGAAAGTTTTAAGACAGATGTGTATTCGATGGCAAAGTTCTCAATCAGCTTATTGCCTTGAGCATCCACCAAGAATTCATCATTCACGTTTTTAAAACCCGCCGTAAATGGCGACGTAGGAACATTCACGTCAGCAAAGTAAAGCTTGGCATCGAGCTTTAAACCTTTGTTGTAATAGTCCATCACCCCTGAAATCTTTTGACCCATCTCTGGAGTTCGCAGAATCAGCTTTCCCAACAATCCACTCTCAGGTGTCGTCCCCGCACTTTGAGAAAGCGGAGTACAAACGGTGTTTGCTGGATCTTCAAAAGTTACATTTTCAAGTGGTTTTGAAGCCGGTGCTCTATTAACACCCGAATAGGAGCATTTAATTTTCTTAAGATGCCCACGTTCATAGCGGATGTCTTTCTTGAACCAGCCTGCTTCGGCAGAAAAGGACAATAGCAATGCCATTACTATCAGTGATTTTCCCATTACACGTACCTCTTGGTTTTTCCTATATCTATAAGTTTAACAAATATGGAAAAATCGTGGCGATAAAATGACAATGTTGTTTGAAGATGAGATTAGACTGTCTTCGACTGAGACGGAAACTAGAGCCCTAGTTTCTGTTTGATCATTTCGAGATCTTTTTTAAGAGCTGCATTTTCTTTTTCTAAGTTCTGCATGCGTTCTTCATTAACGACTTTAGCTTCTTCTAAAGAAGCGATCTTACGCTCTAGCGCTACAATCTGTGATTCTTGGGCTTTGCACATGCCGTAGAGTTCGTGCGTGCTTTCGATCAGTGGGGCGACGAGTTTAGAGTAAGCGACGGCCTTATATCCATCCGCGCCTGTAGTCACCGCTTCAGGATATACCGCTTCCACTTCTTGTGCGATCACACCAATATCCTGTCCAGCTTGAAAAGACTTATTTGGAAAACTTGCGCGGTCCCAGACAAAACTGACACCTCGCAATTTTAATATTTTTTCCAAAGCAGCTGACAAAACGTGGATATCTTTTTTATATCGTCGGTCCGACGAGCTCGTCCACGTGTGAGTGCCGCCCGCGTTTCCATTTACATATAAAGAATATCCCGTAAATACTGTGGAATTAATCCCTACTCCTCCACCCATGTAGGGATTCGACAAGCCGTTCGATGGAAGTAGGGATAGTACAGGAGTCCCGAGTGAATCATGCTTAAACGAAAGTGTTCCCAAGGGTCCCCAAGTAGAAGTAGAAGTCGATCCGGCTTGACCGATATTCCACGCGCTGAGGTTGGAGCCGCTAGAGTTGTAGATTCGTAATCCCGTTGCCGTGGTATTCGCCGAAGTCAAACCAAGTGGAGTTGCTGACGCATCATCAGAGATCTGTACTCTAAAGCCAGGGATTGTAGTTCCAATCCCCACTTTACCGTCATTCGAAATTCTAATGCCCGAACTTCCTGTCGTGGTCCCGTTTTTGGTCACGACTAAGTCCAAAGCCATACCTTGTGCGGTCGCCGTGTGATTTTCAGTTGCGGAAATACTTACACCAGCATAGCCGACAGGATTGATTGCATTGGCGCCAAAGAATGCTGCAATACCTTGCCCACTCAGCGGATGAGTCGGAGTCGCCAAAGTTCCTCGAGCAGTGTATCCATAAAATGCAGAATAGTGATCAGGGTCCGTCGATACTGTCGTCGCACCGATAATTGACGAAGTTCCATCGCGCGTAACATCTAACGACGTCCTTGGACTACTTGTTCCAATGCCTACGTGACCGGCATTCGTAACGGTGACTCTGTTCAATCCTGCAGTCTCAAAATGCAGTGAATAATTGTCATTAGTTCCAATCGTGAGCGGCGCAGAAAATGTGTTCCCGTCTTTAACGACAGCGCCCGTGCTTCCAATATTCGCACAAGTCGCCATACCGCTGGCATCAAACGAAACTAACTGTCCCACGGTACAACTGAAACCATTTACCTGAGCCCCAGTTCCATTCGAGATCAAAAGTCTATTCGCAGGTAACGAGGCGCTTCCCGTCCCGCCCTGTGCAACAGGCAGAGTTCCAGTCACATCGGCAAAACTCAACGCCATCGGTGACCAGTTTGTTCCGTTGTATTTCAATATCTGTCCATTGGAAGGCATCGTCGCTGCGATATCACGTCCCTGCAGTTTCACCACTGAAGGATTTGGATAAGTGCCTGACAAATCACCGCCGGCAGTCCCCGTCGCACCAGTAGAAATTCCTGAACTTAAAAGCTCCCAGCTTGAACCACTATCACGATAAATTTTTTGCGTATCTGTCGTCACGTACAGGCGACCGGCAGTTCCCGCTGTGGGCTTTCCTGTATCCGTACCTGATTGAATACTTGGAGTGCCGCCCGAATTTTTAACTGCATCAGTGATACCATAACCGGCAAGCGTTGTCGGCGTTCCACTTGTGATTTGCGACCAAGGAAGTCCTGGAATATCTGACGCAATCAAACCTCCGCCTGAAGTCACGCGACCTTTTCCATCCACGGTCACTTTGGCGTATGTGCCAGCCGTTCCCACTGAATTCAAAGTTAAAATACCATTCGTCGCAAGCGAGGCATCACCAGTCAAGGGGACTGCCATTGCTTTATTGCTGCCATCACCAACAAATATATTTCCTGCAGGCAGAGCTCCGGAAAGTTTATTATTAAAAGTATTCCAGTCACCCGTGCTTAGATAACCGCTTTCCGTTCCACTTGCTTGTGGAATAGAAATCTGAGGCGTCGTCGTTGGTGTCGTCACATTCAGAGGAGCCAAAGCCGTTACATTCGTGACGGTTCCTGTGCCCCCACCACCGGTCGCAGAGATCGTAATTGAACCCGCACCACTCGTGATGTTAATACCGGTACCCGCATTTAAAACGCCGGATTGATAAACAGAGCCATTCCCAATCAAGATACTTCCATTAGCGGGAGCCGCCGTCGGGAAAATATTTAGAATAGAATCAAGAGTTGTATAACGAGCAAAAAGACTATCCACGTTCGCTTGAGTCGTGGTCGCGTTGACGTTCACAAAATCAGAGGCCTGCTTATCACCCAAACGCTGTGCCTGAATTGCATAAGGGACAGAAGTGATTGTCACGTCAGGAGTTAAAACTGTGGCCCCGACAGTGATGCGCAATGAACGAGACGATGAACTTCCTGCGGCGACGGGTGATGAACCTTCGCAGTTTACGGTCCCGCTTTGCGCAAAGATTCGCTCTAAAGTGTTCGTCGTTGAGTCGGTTCTATTTCCGGTACCAACGATCACGCTGAACTGACCTACGGAACCTGGAGTCACCGTTTGAGTTTCACGATACAAAACACAAGATCCGCTTTGCAAAACTTCAAAGGTCACCGTTTGCGCCGTCGTAATGGGAGTGTCTGTGGCATCCGTCAGAATACCTTCGTACGTCAACATCGGGCCAGGACCTGTCGCAGCCACGGCTTGAACACTTAAAGAAAGAAGAATCGCCAAGATCGACTTCATTGAGTGATCCTTCCGCGAATCTTAAATCCTCCCCCTGAAGCCACATGCTGATCCTGAGCACGCACGCGACCACGCAGATGCAAGCCCGTTCCGGTTTGCACTTGTGATCCCGCTAAAATCTCATGAGACATTGGCGAGGAAGGGACATACTTCACGTTCACGGTGCGATAGATAAAATCACCAATGCGCGGTTGCGCACGGAATTTCACCGACACCGTATCCCCGTTTGAAAAAGTCATCGCATCCCAGGGAGCTTTGGAATTAGAAAGAGTGATTTCAAACTTTCCATTTTCGCAGGTATTCTTGGCCGTCGACTGATAATCCGCTGGATTTACCCACGTCGTGCCACCATCAAAGCTCATCTGTACTTCGCCTACGAAAGCGGAGCACTCCGCCTGCAAAGACACGGAATTCATGCTCGCGGTGATCACGTGATTGTTGGTGAAATTGAAACCGTCAATAGAACGCAAGATAGAAACTGTCGGAGTCGTATCCGTACAGCCCGCCATCAAAAGAAAGAGGCCCAAAATGTTGATCTTGCTGACGTTCTTATTTTTCATTGACCCCTCATTTATCGGTAAAAACGAGGGGAAGCTTTAAGTATCAGCTTGAAACGTTCTCAGAATGAAACACTACTTTTTGCGGAAAATATGAAACTGATAAACCCCGGTGCCATCTTTGCTTTGGGCCCAAAGATTACGATCTGACAATGGCTCCCAGTTTTTCGTATCAATAGCGGTGGGCGCTCTCATAAACGAGCGGATGACCATCTGACTTTGGCTTCGAGTCTCAGGGGAAAGCTTTTGTAAAATCTGATTGGCGTCAGGCTCTGACAGGTAAGAAATCGTGTCGGACAACGAGATAAAATCATAAGCATGCTTAGGAAGCTCTTCCAAAAGATTCCCATGAAGATAACGGACTTGAGTGCTGGACTTTTTGACAGCCTCGACGGTTTCAAAGTGTGCTTCTAACGGCAAACCTTCCTCATAAGCAATTCGGCCTAAAAACAGAATTTGCATGAAGTAGTTTTTACGAACCAACTGAGTTCTAAAAATGCGATCGAACTCTTCCATAATAAATTGAGAAGGCGCCCGCTGCTCAGTTCTGTGCTCGGACTTCCCGCTGAAATGTCCCTTGTATAAGAACTTATTGAAAACATACTCGCTGGCGGCAACTTTGATAAAACTATTCCAACGAATTTTCGGCCAATGCTTTTCATAGAGTTCGATTTGTTCTTCCAAGCTTTGGGCTGCAAAAACTTTACTGAAATCACATTGCAAGACCTCACGGAAAAGATATCCCAATTTTTGAAAGTGAGATTCCCAACGACCCAATAAAATAAAACCTTTAGGCTTCCATCCCGACACGCGCTCGTTCCAATAGTTCTTTGCGTCCTGGGACAAAGTTAATCTTTTATAGAGCGCTTCGCGATCATCCCCTTTATCGCTGCCCGCTTGCAGGGCTCCACGATATCCCATAAAGAAAAGATACTCTTCATATGTTAACGTCTTCATGGCTTGCAAACGCAGTTCACAAAGATAAAGCTGACTGACTGACATATCGATCACATCAAGATACTTCGGATTTTTCGCCATCAAAGGCAAACAGCGTGCACCAGAGCCGGCGATACTGAACACTCTTTCCACCCCATTTGGCAGAAGATCATACTCGATACGCGTGTCTTCATTGGACAAGGTGTAATTCAGATCAGAAAAATATTCTTTTGCCATGAAAGCTCCTTAAAACGCTAAATTGCCACTTAATTCTAAACGTAAACCAACCACGGTGCCACCGGTAATCTCTTCATAAATCTTATATAGACCACTGACGCCCGCATAATTCTGCACAAAGCCCGACACCGTAAAATAATCTGTAATATTGTAACCGTAACTGAAACTTCCGAAATTGCTTTCTGCATCCGGGTTATAGAATGCCTGAAGCTGCACGTCGTGACGGTTCGGGTTCCACTGTCCCGTCAGGTAATAAGAGGTTTCGTAAGCCAAGCCGTTCGGGACTAAAGTTTCATATCGACTAACTTGAGTCAGCAAGATCCAGTTCCCCCAAAAGATATCACAACCCAAGGTCGCAAACTTTCGGTCTTGTTGATTTTCCAACGCCTTACGATCATGAACGTATCCCAATTCAAATTTCGGAACGGCATTTTCAAACGCATAGTTCCCCGTAACGCCATAGTGATCGGTGGTAAGGACTTGCGCAGATAAAGCGGAAAATGCAAAGTTCCCCCAATTCCACTTCACGCGTCCACCAAAGCTGGTGTTCTCTTCGACATCGGGTTGAGGAATCGGCACAGGGTAATAAGACTCGGCAAGCTCCCCCACACCCACAAACTCCAAAGAATAAGTTTCCCGGGCATACGAGAAAACAACTCCGGTAGAATGAGTGAGCTGGTCGGCCAAGGGATCAAAGAACAAGCGGTTCCATCGGCGTCCCGTCCACACATCCAGAGAGGGAACAGTCCAACTTTCGCTCCAACGCAAAGCCTGCCGTCCTACCCGCACATAAAAAGAATCGAGGTTGAATTCAAAGTAAGCTTCTTGAAGATATCCATGGGAAGGTGATCTGCGCACGAAGGCCTGATCTTCGTTTCCTTCAAACTCACCAAAGCCTTCGACGAAAATTCCGAAAGGCCCGACTTTCGAGTTCAACTTCCCTTTGACGATCAGGCGATTGGCCAACTCTTCTTCTGTGCCTTGAATATATTCATAGCGAGGCGCGACCGTAAGGTCCGCCATCGCGACGGCTGAATTTAAAAGAAGGATCAGAAGAAGGCCAAATCTCACTACTTCATGCTTTCCATGTTACGAACGGTAAAAAAGGATTCACCGAAAGTCTTTTTACCCATGGCAAGGATGCGCACGAAGCTGACTTGTTTATTTGTATCTTCGATTTTCAAAGTCGTCGGGCGAGTCGCGCCGGCGATACTTTTATAGTCTTCAAAAAACGCTCTTTTAAGAACGGTTTTTCCGTTCAATCCCAAATATTCCGCACGCAAGGGTTCGAAGTTCCCTTTTTTCAGCCAAAGACGAATCCACGCATAAGTCAGATTGTCTTTGTTGCCTTTAAGAAGAAGCTGCACTTCTTTACCGTTGTCGGCTTCTTTCGTCACATCGTAATCGCCGTACCAGCGAGTGCGCGAGATATCGCCATTAGAAACTTGACCTGAAAGTTTTTGTGCCAAGGACAAACGCATCGAGCGCTTCAAGTTAGGAACATAAGCGTGGAAGTCACGATCCAACATCAACATATTGCGACCCTTGTCCCGAGCCGGTTCTTTAGTAACGATCAAGGTTTTATCCTGCCCCTGCAAAAAAACTTGGAATACAGAATTGTTTTCCGGAGTCTCTACACGGATTTTCATTTCATAAGATTCTGCCGGATTGCGAATATTGTCGGCCTTTTTAACCCACTCTGCGGGATTTTCTTCCGCGACCGCATGAACTGCAAATACAAAGGTGCACAAGGCTAAAAGTGTCTTCATGACATCTCCTATTTATTTCTTTTTGAAAGAGCCAGTTGTCGTGTGAGCTCAATTTCCTTATCCGTGATAATTCCTGTATGACCTTGAATCGCCGCCAATTGAACTCCGTGGCGACGGGCCATTCTATAGATCTGCTTAACCTTATTCCACTCAATATCGCGGCCCATGGTAAAGGCCTCGAACTGTCCTTCCAAAGTCAGCAATGCCGTTTCCGCTAAGCACGCATAAACCGCTTTACCAGGAAGCCCCATATCAAAATCAATCTCGACCGGTCCTGGTAAAATCACTTCACCCGATTCGATGATTAAAACATCCGGTCTTTTCTTCGCATCTTCAATGTCGAAATCCAAAGGGCGGGAACAATCACAGACTACTGCGCCTGGTTTCAACAACATCACGTCCACAATTTTGTGATCAAACGCGGAAGTGGCCGTCACAAGGACATCCGCCTGCGGAGCAAGCTCGTTGGCATCTGTAGCAATTGTGATTTCACAACCTGGAGCCATTTTCTGAATCGTCTCTTTCAGTTCTTGCAGACGATTCATACGAGGCGCTACCAGACACAGTTTCTTAAAGACCAGCGAAAGAAGTTTTGCAGAAACTTGCCCAATAGAACCTGTGGCACCAATCACCATCGCCATGCCGTCAACCATGCCTGTCTGCGGATCTTGATTCAAAAGACGCATTTTTTTAACCACGTCATTTAAGGCCCACAGTGTCGCTGAAGCACTTAAACTATTTCCCGTTGTCACCGGAATGGGACTGTTCTGATTGATAGTGATCCCTTGGTCGCCCACGATTTTCGTGTAAGCGCCAAGGCCAATCATCTTCGCTCCGCGATTGGCGGCATCGTAACAGATGCCTTCAATCTTGCGATAAACGACTTCGGGATCCGTGTTTTTTAAAACTTTCGGTGTTGCTGGTAAGGCATAGATAATACCATTGATCTCTTTACCCGATTCTTCACTGATGACATGTTTCACGTGCCCATGAACAAAAGGCGGAACTTTCGAAGCCATTTTATCAAAAGAATCATTCCATTCTTTCGGCATGTACTTCAGTGCAGAAAGCCCCGGCACACGCATAAAATCGCTATGAGATAAGGCATGAATCACAAACGCAAAATCCGGTTCTTTTTCACTTAAGATTTTATTCTTAACGACGTTGATACCTTTAGAAATCTTCGCTTGCGTGGAAGTATTGCGAGTCATCACATACTTGCGCGCCACCTGACGGATTTCAGTATCCTCCGTCATCAGTTGCTCCCACTCTTCAATGCTTAAAGGCGCCGTGCGGTTGTGCACCAAACGCAAAGTCGCATCCAAAACAGAATAATTCATGTAAGGATGCACTCGATAATTTTCCGGGAACAAATTAATAATACTACGAGGATTGTACTTCTTTACTTCCGCTTCCATCAAAGGATGCGAAGACCAAATGACCAGATCTTTCCCGCGTACAAACTCCGTAGCGGCTGAGTCGAAAAGTAAAAGAAACGGCAAGTCACAGAAAACATACTGAACATTTTCAACCTGTGCCGCCAAAGAGGAGCGACTCATCTTTTGAAGTTTTGTTTCCGCCAACGGAGTGTTGTTACGAAGATCTTTGAAGTTTGCGACATTCAAAACCAGTTTTGAAAGCGTCATCAAACCTGGGAAAGGTTGAATCAACCAAGGTACGCCCAATAAAGAATAGGCGTCACCGATGTAAACGGATTTGCGATAGCGATGACGAATGTATTCTTCCAGCTCGGCGCAAAACACCGCCGATGGGAAAAAGATCCCACCTTCAGGCTGAATCTTCCCCGATTCAATTTTTTTAACTAAAGAATTAATGTTCGCGATTTCACGAAGCCCCGTTCCATCACATAAAGGTACTGGCGAAGGAATCCCCATGATTTCTAAATACTGGCGATGAACATAGCTTTTTTGTTCAAGCTTAATTACCGGAGGCAGGCTTGTTAAAGCAAAGGCATCCACTTGATTGCGAAGCGTTTCAATCAGACGGCGCACGCCATCCACAGAGAAATTCACACTAAAGCGCTGCACTTCAAAGTGACTGCCGTTAAATTCAAACTCATAAGCCGCATCCCAGTGCGGTCGGCCGAAACTAATTTCGGCGATTCGATACGAATGCTTCATACCCGCTCCAGAATGCTTGTTCATATTCTTTAAACTCAGGACACCAAGAAGGGCCTAGAACTTTGCGCGTCGCCTCGGTGTCGTAAGTTGGAAAGTTCATTAAATAAAAAAGTTCTTCTTCAGGAAAGCGCGCCACCAGACTTGAAACTTTCATCATCAAAGGTTTTGGCACTTTGCTGACAAGGGTGATGCCTTTATTAGGAATCGCCAGGCGCTTTAATGTGGCCGTGTAAAGTTCTTTTGCCGTCAAACCGTACGTCGGCGTAACATGAAAGCTTTTATAGCCTTCAGGTTTTTCGGTCAGAGCCCATTCGCAAAATTTCACAATGGCTTCTGCGGCTTTATCCACAGGAACAATCGGCATCTTCACCGATTCATTTCCTGGCAATGGCAATGCCGTTGGAAGTGATTCAATCAAAGGACGGATTTTTTTAAAAGACTCTGGAGCGTGATAAGGTCCATCGATACGTTCGATGCGGCCTTTCTTAGTATCCCCGACAAGCACTCCCAAACGCAGATTGATTCGTGATTTGATATTCTTCACCGGCCAATTGTGCAAAACCTGTTCACCCAACGCTTTCGAATCAGAATAAGCATCCGGGAAGGCTTTAGAAAAATTAAGATCGTAAGGTTTCACCGTCGAAAGGGTTGAGTTGATAGCCGCCGCGACAGTGCTGGTATTAAGGAAGTACGGAATTTCTAAAGCCTCAGCGACTTTCAGTGCAATTCCCATCGCCGAAATATTATGTTGAAAACAATCAACATAAGATCCTTTCAGATCATAAAGTCCTGCCATGTGTACGATGATGGAATATTTTTTTGAGCGAAGAGTTTCAAAATTAAGATCTGCATTCCAATGAGTCAGATCGCCCTGGACTTCTGTCTGGCCTGAACGTGACAGGACGTCCACTTCGAATTTTTCACGAAGAAGTGGAACGACCAATTTTCCGAGAAAGCCAGTGCCCCCGGTGACGAGGATACGAGGTCTGCTCACGGAGCCTCCAGAAATATCATTATTGTCGGACCATGATAGGAAGTCCGCGATGTAAGCAGCGGATTGAAATTTCCTGCACGTCCTTAAGAAGAATCTCGCCATCCCCAAAGAAAGTCAAAGAGCGGCGGGGGTTCTGGCTCTTTAGTCTGAACTCTCGAAGTTCGAAAGTTTTAAAGGCATTGAATTTTTCTAAATTACCTTTACGGATTCGCAAAGCAGCCATTGCATGTTGCTGGGCCGTTTTAGTTTCGGATAAAAGTAAGTTCACGGTGCCATCGGTATTGGACGTGTAAGGAGCCGGTAAAAAGCTCGCGCCAATACTTTGCTGATTGCTGACTAGAACGATGGGTGAATTTGTCTCGACGTTAACCTTGCCCGGAATTTCAATTTCAAGACCCCAGCCATCGGGATTCCAAGTGCGAATCGCTTCGGCGGTCATCATCGAATAAACACCGGGTCCCATTTTCTTTACCGCGTAATAACTTTTTTCTGCAAGATAGCGGAAGGCTTTTGCTGATTTGGGACAAGTCGAAAGAGTGCGAAGATGATTTCTAAATTTATTTGCGAGCTCCGCAGCCACTGCCGGAAGACCTAAGCCTCCGTTAGTCAACATATAAGCTTTTTGTTCGGGAGAACTAACCTCGATTACATCGATATTCTTAACGACACCTTCAAAGATATTGCGAACCGCGCGATCAATGCGGTGAGAGACTCCAATTTCATGAGCTAAATCGTTCGCGGTTCCCGAACGTACGATAGTAATAGGTGGAATCTTACTTAAGTCATCATACTTCATTAAACATTGAAGCGCGACATTGATGGTACCATCACCACCACAGATAATGATGGCGTTGGTTTTATGAGACATCTCTTCATTAAGGAAATCCGCCATCTCCGTCAGCGTCTGCGGACGGCTGAAACGAAGGTCACAGCGAAACAAAGCTTCGCGTACTTTCGCTTCAATCAGATCTGCATTCACAGACCCGGCTTTGGAATTTACCAGAACGGATACTCTCATAAAATTTAGTCCTCGGTGGAACACAAAAGCAATTCTTATACCTAAGGTTCTTTGAGTCATGAGCGCTAAAATAGAACTGGCACTCTAGAAGATGACTAAAAACGTCACTTTGGCACCGTTGTACAGAGAGTGGACACAATAAGCAAGAGTCAGGATGTCACCGACTCATATATCTAATAGATGGACACTGTGGACCCACATTTGAAACACGTAATGAAAAATCAGAGAAAACTCAAAATAAAAAATCCCGCAATGATCGCGGGATTTTTCAAAGATAGATCTTCTTGGAAATCTATGTCGAACGAAGAAGCTCTGGGATCGACTTCTTAAGAAGTTTCACTGTCGGATAAAGACTTGCTAACACCGTTGCAATCATCGGCAAAAGAAGAGCCTGCACGTAGTGCGGAGCCATAATATCTAAGTACACGATAAACTGACGCGTGATCCCCGGTGCCGGCGGCATGGGAATTCCTCCGCGCAGTAACGTCTTGTCGATGAGGACCGCCAAGCAGATTCCTAAAAAGCCCCCCAAAGTTCCTAACAAGCTATTTTCAATAAGCAGGATACGGAAAAGGCGCGAGCGTTTTTCGCCGTTGGCGCGAAGGGCACCCATCTCTCCGGCTCTCTCTAAAAGACCGACAGAGATCACGTTGAAAATACCCATCGCCACGATCACCAGAATAATAGAGCGAATGAATGCAAACTGCGCATTCAAGAAATCGACAGAGTTCTGATAATAGTTTTTGTCTAAGATTTCAAAAGGAATGGCTTCGACGTTGGAGTTCGCATCGTGAATGTCTTTTTCAACTTGTGGCCAAGCTTCCACTCCCTTTGTCGCTAAAGAAAACATTTCGATACGATTGGTATCTAAAAGCTGATGAGCTTGCTTCAGGTCCACGCGATAAAAAGAGTCATCAATCACTTTCTTACCGGTAAAGAAAATGCCTGACACTTTGAGATCAGCGCCATTCAATTGGTTATTCACGGTTTGAGTTAATAACGTGACCGTATCACCGACTTTAGCGTCTAAGCTTTCGGCCAAACCCTTACCCAAGATCACTTCATCGACACTTTGTAAGTTGCCGCCGGAAATGAAATTCATGTCAGTAAAAAACGCGTTTTCTCTTTCGGGAATAACACCCTCCCCTTTACCACCTAAGGTGATTCCGCCTTTGACGATAAAAGAATAGAAAGAAACACGAGGAAAGACTTGAGTCACTGACGATGAGGAACGAATTTGTTTTTCGATCTCTTCCGGATTTTCAAACCAAGCCTTCCAAGGAGTTTCATGTACTTTGCCGAAATAGTTTTTCGGAAACACTTGTCCATAGCCGTAATATCCATGAATGACGTTTTCACGGTACTGATTCATCACACCCGAATTAAAGCCTTGATAAATCAAAAGGCCCGCGGCACCAAGCGCGACGGTACAAAGGCTGGCCAAAGTTCGGCGAGGATTTCTAAAAAGATTGCGCCAAGCAATTTTAATCAGCTCAAACATTAGCGACTCTCCTGGATGCGACCATCTTTCATCGGATAAACAGACTTAGCAAAGCTCACAAGATGCGAATCATGCGTAGAAAAAATGAAGCTGGTGTTTTCGGCTTTTTGCAGTTCCTTAAAAGCATTGATGGTTTTTTCTGCGGTGACCGAATCCAGATTCGCCGTCGGTTCATCTGCTAAAACCACGACCGGTTTTTTAGCAATCGCGCGGGCAATGGCGACGCGCTGACGTTGTCCACCCGAAAGCTCCAGAGGTTTTTTCTTGGCATGATCTGCCAATCCCAAAAGGTCTAAGGTTTCCAGCGCCGTTTTCTGAGCCTCGGCGTGATTATAGCCCAAGGAAGGAAGAAAATAAGACGTATTTTCTAACACCGTCAAAGTCGGAATCAGATAAAAAGATTGAAAGATGAATCCGACTTTATGCAAACGAACTTGTTCTTTTTCACTTTCTTCAAGACGAGTCACGTCTTCACCAGCGAATTCGATATGGCCATTCGAAGGAGTGTCGATCAATCCTAACAGATTCAGCAACGTCGTCTTTCCAGTCCCACTCGGGCCTACAATACAAGTGAAGCAGCCCTTTTCCAACTCCAGATCGATGCCTTTAAGAACAGGAACCTGTTGTTTATTCCAAAGATAAGAGTACTCAAGCCCACGAAGACGATACAGTGCACTCATGCCGGTGATTCCTTACATGTAAAAGCGAAAACCCAAAGAGATAAAACCGCCCGAAAAATCCAGCTCGCGCTGTTCCCCGGATGTATTTAGGACCGCGTCTCCACTGCTTTTCGCACCAGAAAACGTTGTGACATCTTTCGAGTATTTTAAATTATCTATTTTTAGTTGACGATAGCCGAACTCAACAAGAATGGTTGTCGTGTCTGACAAATTACCTTCATAACCCAAAGAAGCTTGCAAAGAAGTTCCCGAACCTTTGGACTCGGCCGTGTGATCGGCGACACCTGGGAACGCTGTTTGCCCATCCGCAGTTAAAGTGTATGCATTTTTCATCGTGACACTGGCAAGGCCTGCGGTCGCAGAAATGAAGGAACGATAACTTGCTGTACTTTGCAAATTAACTTCAACGCCCACCTTTGGAACATATCCTAATATCTGACTGTTCGCCGAATACAAATCGGCAGTTCCATTATTCGCGGTCGAATCCAAAGTGGAAGGTTTTAAAATTTCAAAACCAAAGCGGAAATTCAAGTAGCGAACTGAATACAGAAAACCAAATTCGCCGGAGTAGTTGTAATTCACTCCCCCGCTGTAGTTGATGCCAGAGCTGGCTTCGCCATCCAGCCCTTCCGTCCCGATAGCCGAACCTCCCCCTGAAACCAGGAAGTAGGCCGCGAAAGTTTCTTTTTGAATATTGAACACTCGTGCTTGAGCCGTGCTCGTTAAAAGCAAAAGCGGTAAGAGCCAGAACTTCATCACGGTCTATTCCGTAATCAGATCGATAACGACTTTGCTTGTCGTCTTGTTGCCAGCCACCTGATAAACGCGCACTTTTGTATCTTTCTTAAGATCCAAAGTCAGATTCAAAGAACTGTCGATCGGATCCAGACTCATCGATGTTTTCGTCACGGCCATTGAGTTTTTCATCAATCCCGAAAGACGAGTTTGATCAATGTTCGCATTCGGCATCTGGGAAAAATCAATCACCAAACGCGAAGGATTTTTTTTCAATTCCGCAAAATAATAACCTGGAAGTCCCTTGATCGTACCGCCATTCAAATCGCCGATATCCATCACGATACGCTCTACTTTTTTCTTTGTATCCGCCGTGCGACGAACATCCATCAAAGTGAAACCCGTGCCGGCAATTCCACCGAAACTGACACCTTGACCTTGAAGAATTTTAGAAACCGGTTTTGCCTTTTGCGCGGGAACTGCGGCAACTGCAGGTACGGCCAACATAACGGCCCAAGAGAAAGCAAAAACACATCCGATGTTTTTCATGATCGACTCCTTTCGATGCTCACCTAAAAGAGTAAAAGAAGACCCCCTCCCTGCCAACCCTAAAACTAAAAGGCACCTGCTTTTTAAAAGTGCCTGCTTCTTTTCTGTCATGCAGAGCAGTACAAAAAAGAAGCAGGCACCTTTAGGCGCTGGGTGCCCATTTTGGGCACCGGGATTGGAAATTTTGCGACTGGATTCGAATATATCCCAGCTGAAGAAATTCTCATAAGGCACCAAACTTGAACCTTAGATGGCTGTTGAAAGATTTATTTTAAGGAGCCACTTATGAAAAAGTTGGTTTATTTCGTCTTTGCTCTATTCCTCGCAGCCTGCCAGCCGGGCGATGATGGTGGCGCGGGGACAACAACAGTAGTAACACCGTTGAACACGGGTTGTTTGACGGGACAAGCCTATTGTAACAATACCGTGTATTCACAATACTACGGATTTATTCCTTATCCGGGCATGTACAATTACGCGTACAACTACACGAATTATTTTAACCAATACGGATTCTGTGGTTGCCCCGCAGGTTATTCTGCAACTTACAACGGGAGCTTCGGCTTAGGTTGTATTCACAACGATCTAATCAACCCTTACTACAACACTCTTTACTACTGGCAGTGGGGTTACACTTGGGGCTACACGACTGCAGCTCCACAAACGACGATCAATATTCCACAAATCTCAAACGTACCGGGAGCAAGTAATAGTGCCAGCGCCTGCAGAAATAAATTAACTCAGAGCTGCCTATTGGATCAGGGAAACACTTGCGGCGCAGGGGCGACGTGCCGCCAAGTGATCTACGGATCAAATCTTGGAGTATGTACTTACTAGAGCGAGTGCGGCACTCCTCGACCGTTTTTACGGAATAATACGCCGCAATATCACGGGCCCTTGGACGGATAAAACCACCAAGGGCCCTTTCCATTTTTAGACGCCTTTTTACACCTAGTTTTTGCTTTATTTCTGCTCTGGTTCGTGAAAGAAAAGAAGAGTCTTTTAACTCTCTTGGAGGCACATCATGAGCAATCCTCTTTTACAACCTTTTACCAATAAAGACCAAGCTGTTCCCTTTGATCAAATCAAAGTGGAGCACTATCTTCCGGCTTTGGATGAAGCGATCAAAATTTCAAAAGAAAACATCGCGAAACTAAAAAGCAATCCGGCCACTCCTGACTTCGAAAATACAATTGTGGCTTTAGAAGCGGCTTCCGAGCTTCCAGACCGTATCACAGGGATTTACTCAAACCTGGAAGTGGCGCACGCAGATGAGGCTTTGCAAGCGTTAGCGAAAGAGATTTATCCCAAGGTCACTGCCTTTGCGTCTGACGTTTCTTTGGATGAAGAAATCTTTAAGCGCGTGAAAGCCGTTTACGATAAACGCGATTCTTTGAACCTGAACAAAGAACAAGCGCGCTTGTTAGAAAAAACTTATCTGTCTTTCACTCGCAACGGTGCTTTGCTTTCTGAAAAAGACAAAGAAACTCTTCGCAATATCGATCAGGAACTTTCTGTTCTTGGACCGAAGTTTTCTGAAAACGTTTTGAAGGCGACAAACGCTTTTGAAATGTTCTTGGATAAAAAAGAAGACGTCGAAGGCCTCCCTGAGGGCATCCTTGAAGGAGCCGCTGCAATGGCTGAAGCCAAAGGCCAAAAAGGCAAATGGCTTTTCACTCTTTCAATTCCGTCTTACCTGCCATTCATGACGTATGCGAAAAATCGTGCCCTTCGTGAAAAAATGTGGAGAGCTTACGCTTCTCGTGCTTACAAAGGAACTTTCGACAACCAAGAAACAGTTTTGAAGATCGTTCAACTTCGCGATCAACGCGCAAAACTATTAGGCTTCAAAACTCACGCTGATTTCGTATTGGCAGAGCGTATGGCGAAGAACCCGCAAACAGTGACAGAGTTCCTTTCAAAACTTTTGAAGGCTTCTAAAGATGCCGGCAAAAAAGATTTGGCGGAAGTCACAGAGTACGCGAAGAAATTAGACGGCGTTTCTGACATCCAGCCTTGGGACTTCGGTTACTACTCCGAGAAATTGAAAGAAGATAAATACGCTTTCAATGAAGAAGATCTTCGTCCTTACTTCCAACTTGAAAAAGTGGTCGACGGTGTTTTTGCTCACGCGAAAAAACTGTACGGCCTGACTTTCAAAGAAAACAAGGACATCCCGGTTTATCATCCAGAAGTAAAAGCTTACGAGATCTACGAAGATAAATCTGGTAAGTACATGGGTCTTTTCTATACAGACTTCTTCCCGCGCGAGACCAAAAAAGGCGGCGCTTGGATGACTCAGTTCCGTGGGCAAGGCTTGCTTAACGGCGAGATGAAACGTCCTCACGTCAGCATCGTGTGTAACTTCACGAAACCGACGCCGACGAAGCCTTCTCTTTTGACTTACGATGAAGTACGTACATTGTTCCATGAATTCGGTCATGCTTTGCATGGCATGTTGTCTGAAGTGACTTATCAATCTTTGAGCGGCACCAATGTTTATTGGGATTTCGTAGAACTTCCATCGCAAATCATGGAAAACTGGGTGGGTGAAAAAGAAGGTTTAGATCTTTTTGCTCGTCACTATGAAACCAATGCGGCGATGCCCACAGATTTAATCGAAAAATTAAAAGCGTCGCAAAAATTCCAAGCGGGTTATGCGTCTTGCCGCCAATTGCAATTCGGTATGATGGATATGGCTTGGCACTCAACGGATCCTTCGACAATCAAAGATGTCGATGCGTTTGAAGAAAAGGCGACGGCCGAAACCCGTCTGTTCCCTAAGATCGATGGCGCAAATAGCTCTTGCAGCTTCAGCCATATCTTTGCAGGTGGATACTCAGCGGGATATTACTCTTACAAATGGGCTGAAGTGTTGGATGCCGATGCCTTTGAGTTCTTCAAAGAAAAAGGTTTGTTCAATGCCGAAGTGGCTCAGAAATTTAAAGACAATGTTCTTAGCAAGGGCGGAACGGAACATCCGATGGAACTTTACAAAAAATTCCGCGGTCGTGAGCCAGATCCGAATGCGCTTCTAAGACGCGATGGTTTGATCTAGTGAGTGCAAAAGTTTCGATGAGCAAAAACAGTAAATTAGTTCTAGAAGAAAATAGCAGCATTGCTTTAGTTTACCGCTTAGAGACGGCGCAAGCCGTCTCTCTAGCAAAAAAGGTTTCTGATTATTTGAAAGACAAGGGCTTTGATGTTTTCACCGGCCCTGATCAAAAAATCATTCCCGGCACCAAAGCCGCTAAAACAAAAAAACAATTGGACCAGTTAAAGCTGATCATTGTTCTGGGTGGTGATGGAACGTACTTGCGCGCCGTTCGCCTTCTTGAAGGGCGCAGCACGCCGATTTTGGGCTTTAACATGGGCTCACTGGGCTTCCTAACGGCTCATGCCGCTGAATCCGTTTTTGATGTCATCGAAAAAACTTTGGCGGGAAAAATGGTTCTTCGTCCCCGCTCTATGCTTTTTGCAAAAATTCTTCGCCGTGGAAAAGTGCGGGATGAGTTCCATGCACTGAACGACATCGTGATTGAAAGAGGCTCAATGAGCCAATTGATCAACACGGCTATTTATTCTGAGAAATTCCTGGTCAGCGAAGTGAAGGCCGATGGTTTTATCGTCGCCAGTCCTTCGGGCTCGACAGCGTACAATCTCGCTGCGGGCGGTCCTTTGCTTGATCCAGAGTCCCCGGTATTTGTGATGACGCCTGTTGCGCCTCACTCTTTGACGTCTCGTCCTTTGATCTTCCCTGACAATAAAGAGCTTTCTTTCAAGCTTGATGGGAAAACTCAAAAAGCGCATTTCATCGTGGACGGTCAAAAGATGACGGAACTCACGCCTCAAGACGAAGTGATTGTGACAAAGTCTTGTTACGATCACATGATGGTGCGGGAACCTAATCACAACTACTTCCACTTGCTTCGCGAAAAACTTAAATTCGGAGATCGCAGCTAGAAACCTAGTTTGCAGGAGATATTATGTTACTAGAGCTGAAAGTTTCTAATTTCGCCATTATCGAAAACTTGCACATCACCTTCAAAGAAGGACTTAACATCTTGAGCGGTGAAACAGGTGCCGGTAAATCCGTTCTTCTTAAGAGCTTGAGTCTTTTGATGGGCGGAAAAGCATCTAGCGACACGATCCGTACCGGCGCTTCCCAGGCGACGATCGAAGGCTCGTTTGATATCAGCAAACGCTACGACATCATCGACAACTTAAAAAGCATGGGTATTGAAGTGGATGAAGACACTTTGATCGTTCGTCGTGTTTTAAGTGCAGGTGATAAATCGAAAGTTTATTTGAACGGCAGTCTTAGTACATTGAACAGCTTGCGCGACATCGTGGCTCCTCTGGTGGAGTTAGCAGGTCACTCAGCACCTTTGATCGAAATGACCGGCCAACATGAAAACCGCAATTTGATGTCTAAAGCTTACCACTTGGATCTTTTGGATCAGTATGCGGGCACTTGGGATAAGCGTCTTTTGTTCACTGAAAAGTACAATCGCTATCACGCCATCTTTGAAGAAATCAAAAAACTAGAAAGCGATGCCAAACAAAAAGCACAGCGTTTGGATTTCTTAATTTACCAGCGCGATGAAATTGCCAACTTGGATTTGTCTCCGGGCGAAGATCTTGAACTTGAAGTGGAAGTTAAGAAGCTTAAAAACTCTTCGCGCATTGGTTCTTTCGTGGATCAAGCCGAAGAAGCGCTTTACACCGATGACGATTCCGCAATCAGCCGTTTGAATGCCGTTCTTAAAAAAGGCCTGGAACTTGCGGGCGTGGATCCGCAGATTGCGACGAAACTTGAAAATCTTGAACAAGCGAAAGCTTTGATTGATGAGACCGTCTATGAGCTTCGTCAGTATGCTTCGAAGATCGATGCCGATCCTCAGCGCCTAGAAGAAGCGGAAGGTCGTTTGAGCGATCTTCGCAAGTTGCAAAAAAAATATGGCTCGACAGTAGACGATATTTTAAAAGCCTTGATGGATATGGAAATTGAAATTTCCAATCTGCAAAATTCTGAATCCAAAGTAGAATCCTTAAAGAAAGAAGCTTCAGCGATCTTAAAAGAGCTAGAAACTTTAGGAGCCGATCTTCACAAGCGCCGTCTAAAAGGTGCCGACTTGCTTTCAGAAAGCGTGAATGCCGAGCTATTAGATTTAAACATGAAAGGTGTCACCTTCCACGTTCAGGTTGAAAAGATGGAGCTTTCTTCTTCGGGCATGAGTGACGTGGAATTCCTGAGCCAGACTTCCGCAAAAGACGTAAAACGTCCTTTGGCGAAATTTGCTTCGGGAGGCGAGTTGAGCCGTATCCTTCTTTCTTTGAAGCGCGTGGTGGGCTCGACAAATCAGCCTCGCACTTATCTTTTCGACGAAGTGGATACCGGCGTTTCCGGTGAAACAGCCGAAAAAGTCGGAAAGAAACTAAAGACCATTGCTAAAGGACAGCAAGTGATCTGTGTCACTCACCTTCCGCAAGTGGCTGCCTTCGGTGATGCTCACTTCTTTATTCAGAAATCTCCGCAAAAAGGTTCTGTGGCGATGCTTGTGTCAGAACTCAAGACAAAAGATCGTGTGCAGGAACTGGCTCGTCTTATCAGTGGCGAGAAAATCTCTAAAACTTCTGTCGCTCACGCCGAACAACTTTTGGCAGAAGCTCAAGCCTAACAGCTGATGAAGAATTCGTAAGTAGAGCCTCCTTATTTCCCCAAGTAAAATGGGGATAAATAAGGAGGTTTTTTTATGATTCTGGTCATGGGAGCCACGGGTAATATAGGCTCTAAAATCGTTACCCACTTACTTGCTCACGGTCAAAAAGTGCGTTGCGTGGCCCGACACTTTCCTAACAAAGAAAACTTCCAAGGCGCGGAACTTGCCCAAGGCGACGCGAATAACGTGAGTTTCTTAATGGATGCCATGCGCGGTTGCTCGGCAATATTCACCATGATTCCACCCAACCCCAAAGCCGAAGAATCCCGTTTCTATCAAAATAAGTTTGGCGAAGTGATTGCCGAAGCTATCGAAGAAGCCGGCATCAAAAAGGTCGTCAACCTCAGCAGTGTTGGTGCGGATTTAGAAAGCGGTACAGGCCCCATCTTAGGATTGCATGATCAAGAAGAGCGCTTGGGTGAAATCACTCATGCCGACATCATGCACTTGCGCTGTACGTACTTTATGGAAAACTTAAATAATAATATTTCTAGCCTGATCGGCATGAATCGTTTCTTTGGTACAATCAACGGGGATGTACCAATCCCCATGGTCGCGACAAGAGATATTGCGGCTCGCGCGGCATTCTTATTGATGAATCCAGATTTTAAATCCCACAACGTCGAATACCTATTGGGAGAGCGAGATATTTCAATGAACGAAGCTGTTAAGATCCTGGGAGCTGCCGTCGGTCGCCCTGACGCTGAATACGTTGAAGTGCCTCCGCAAGAAATGCGCAATTACTATATCGGTGCAGGATTAAGCGAAGACTGGGCGGATGTTTATCTCGAGATGGAAGACGCATTCGGCAACGGCACCATCGCAGGAACTTTTCAGCGCAACAAGATCAACACGACCGCCACCTCTATTGAAGAGTTTGCTCGCACTACTTTTGCGGATGCCTACAACAAAGCTTTGGCGAAACAAAACCAAGTGCGCTTTCAACAAACTCAACGCGGCGGCGAAGCCCGACCTTAGTCTGAGTCCCCAACAAGCCTTTTGGAAATCCAAGAGGCTTGTACCCACCTTCACCCCATCATGATAGCCTGAGTCCCATGAAAAAAATCACTTACGCTGTTTTACTTCTGGGAGTTTCCTGCATGCACAAAGATCTTCGTTCTTATCCGCAACCTGAAAAAGTTCCGGTGACGCTTAATAAGCACGGAGACATAAGAACCGATGAATACTTTTGGCTGCGTGAACGTGAAAATCCGAAAGTCATTGATCACTTGAAAAAAGAAAACGAATTCACGGCCCAGGCAATGAGTTCGGTGAAATCTTTGGAACAAACACTTTTCACCGAGTTAAAGTCTCGTGTAAAGGAAGATGAATCATCGACCCCAGTAAAAGATGGCGATTATTACTATGCTGCTCGCTATGAAAAAGGACAACAATACCCGCTTTATGTTCGCTACAAGGGTTCACCGAAAGGGACGGAAGAAATTCTTTTGAATATGCCGGAACTAGCGAAAGGACATGACTTCTTTGAATCTACGGGACCACGCATGAGTCCCAATCACAAGATCATGGCCTATGCCGTAGATACAGTGGGACGTCGCTTTTATACCGTGTATTTCAAAGATCTTGAAAGTGGAAAGCTTCTGCCCGACACGATTCCCAATATGACTTCGAATCTGACTTGGGCTAATGACAATGAAACCGTTTTTTACGCCGAACAAAATCCAGAAACTTTGCGCAGTGAAAAGATCTATCGCTACAACTTGCGCACGCAAAAGAAGGACTTGGTTTATCACGAAAAAGATGAAACCTTCAGTACTTACGTTTACAAGTCATTGTCAAAGAAGTTCATCTATATCGGTTCTAGCAGCACATTAACGACGGAAGTTCGATTCATTGAGGCTAACAAACCCACGGAAGCCTTCCGCGTCTTCAATCCTCGTGAACGCGAGCATGAATACTCGGTGACGGACGATGGTGAACGCTTCTACATCATCACAAATAAAAAAGCTAAAAACTACAAGCTGATGACGACGGACCTTTCTCACACGGATGCTAAATCCTGGAAAGACCTGATTCCTCATCGCGCTGACACATTCTTGCAGGATGTGACGGTGTTTAAGAATTATCTGGTTTTGGATGAAAGAAAGAATGGTTTAACTCAAATCCATATCACCGACAAAAAAGCCAAAAATTCTTATTTCATCCCGTTTGCGGACGGCAGTTATATGGCTTCCGTCGGCGACAACCGCGAGTTTGATGCCGAGTGGGTGCGCTATGATTATGAGTCCATGCGCCTGCCCCCTTCTGTTTATGAGTTCAATATGAAAACTCACGAGCAGGTTCTAAAAAAAGTGCACGAGGTTCCTAACTACAACCCGGAACTTTACAAATCGGAACGCATCTTTATCACGGCTCGTGATGGTGTGAAGGTGCCGGTCTCTTTGATCATGAAGAAAGATCATAAGGCTGACGGCACGTCTCCTCTTTTAATTTATGGATACGGCTCTTATGGGGCTAGCATGGATCCCTGGTTTAGCAGCGACGTCTTTAGCTTGGTGGATCGCGGATTTGTTTTTGCTAAAGCTCACATTCGTGGCGGCAGCGAAATGGGACGTGAATGGTATGACACAGGCCGTACGATGAATAAGAAGAACACTTTCAATGATTTCATCGATTGCACCGAAGCCTTGGTAAAAAATAAAACCGCTTCTGCAAAGCGTGTCTTTGCCATGGGTGGCAGTGCCGGTGGCTTATTGATGGGAGCCGTGATGAACATGCGTCCTGATCTTTATCAAGGTATCGTGGCGCAGGTTCCATTTGTGGATGTGATTACGACAATGCTGGATGATACGATTCCACTAACGACCGGCGAATATGATGAATGGGGAAACCCCAACGAAAAAGCCGCCTATGAGTACATCAAATCCTATTCACCGTATGACAACGTCAAAGACCAGGCTTACCCGAACACTTTAGTGACGACGGGTTTGCATGATTCCCAAGTTCAATACTGGGAGCCTGCAAAGTGGGTCGCTAAACTGCGCGATCATAACAAAGGACCTTCCCTGATTCTGCTTAAGACGAATATGGAATCAGGTCATGGAGGCGCCTCAGGACGCTTTGAACAACTGAAGGAAACGGCCACCGAGTATGCCTTTATTCTGATGGTGAATGAGAACGTAAAATAAAAAAAGGCCGAGTGAACACTCGGCCTTTTTCTTTCAAATTTATCTAGAAATCTTAGTTAACGTCTTCAACGATGATCAACGCACTGAATGTGTTGAACTTCATCAACTGACCGGTTCTGCTGTGCACGATCTCTTGTTGAGAGATGTATTTCACATTTCCGTTTTCATCTAGAACTGGAGTCCCATCCAGATTCACCGCCGGAACTACAGAGCGTTCGGTTTCTTTCACGCGGAAGAAAAGGTTTTCAGCCGTTTCTTTATCTTGACGAATGCAACCACCCGAAGCGCGGCTTCCCAACATATCTACGTAACCTCTATAGACTTGGTGAAGTGCCAGACCATTTTCGATATCAAAAAAAATCGCGTACGGCATATCTGAATCCCAAGAACTTGATTTGTGGTCTTCAGACAAATATTTCGGAGTGTAATATCCTGTGGGTGTTTGCGACCAATAAGATTTTGGAGGCGCGCCTGTGCAAACTTTGTTTTTACGGCGAAGTTCAAAGCCTTCACGGCCTGTAGAAACCTTCGTTTTATGGATCAAATATCCATTTTCGTAAACCTTCATAGTTTGGGCCTCGTAACCGCGAGAGGCTTTGTTCACAACGATCACATAGCGAAAACCACGCATCCAAGGCTTTGTATCAAAATCACTTTCAGAAAAACGACCTTTAAAATGCTCAGGTAACTTTTCTGTCGTCTGCTTCTCAAAGGCCAAAGTCGCTGCATATTCCTGCTCATTATACTTACAGTCGTTAAACGTGTTTTTAACTTTACCCCAGAACGACGCCGACGCTGTCTGAGATACCACCAACGTCATTACGATGGCGCCATACTTCATTACGTTCATAAAAAAACTCCAGTCTATAAAAATAAATGACGAAAACAGGAGAGCAATTACCCTGCCAGGAAATCACCAGTTCAGAACAAAACTAAACATAGCAGGCCAAAAACGGATTTTCGTTTTCACCCGTGAGCGGCATTTTCGCTAAGAAGTTCTACATGTAATTTTTACTTTATAACGATTTTAAGAGGGAAAGAGGAGAAAAGGGCGGCCCCTCTCAGACGGGGCCGCCCCAAAGAATCTTTAAGTCAATTTGCGAAGAACGTAGTGAAGAATTCCACCGTTCTTGTAGTACTCAAGCTCAACAGCAGTATCGATGCGTGAACGCACTTTGATTTCTTCTGTTTTACCAGTAGTGCGAGTGATACGAACAGTAAGATCTTGCTGCGCTTTCATGCCCGCTTCAATACCCACGATGTCCAAAATCTCTGAACCATCCAAGTGCAAAGTCTTGCGGTCCGTGCCGGGATGAAATTGCAATGGCAATACACCCATACCAATAAGATTGGAACGATGGATGCGCTCAAAGCTTTCCGCGATAACCGCTTTAATTCCTAAAAGACGCGTTCCTTTTGCCGCCCAGTCACGAGACGATCCCGTGCCATACTCTTTACCAGCAACGACAACCAAAGGTGTTTTTTCAGCCTGATACTTTATGGAAGCATCATAGATCGCTAAAACTTCACCGGATGGAATATGTTTCGTCATTCCGCCTTCAACCAAGCCACCCAGCATTTCATTTTTAATGCGAATGTTGGCAAATGTTCCGCGCACCATAACGTCGTCATTACCACGACGAGAACCATAAGAGTTAAAATCCTGTGGCGCAACGCCCTTACCAATCAAATAACGACCCGCTGGAGAATCTTTTTTAATACTTCCCGCAGGCGAAATATGATCCGTCGTAATGGAGTCACCCAAAATCGCGAGAACGCGCGCGCCCTTCACATCTGTTAGCTTTTCTGGCGTCATTGTCATGCCGGCAAAGTACGGTGGATTTTTGATATAAGTACTTTCATCCCACGAATATGTTTGCGAAGAGGTCGTATTGATTTTCTTCCAATCCTCCGTTCCCGCAAAAACATTTCCGTACCGAGAATCAAACATCTTTGTTTCAACAGTTTTATTCACAAGATCTTGGATCTCTTGATTGCTTGGCCAGATATCTTTCAAGTAAACAGGCTTGCCAGCTTTATCTTCGCCAATAGCATCTTTCGTAATATCAATGTGCATGCTGCCGGCAAGAGCGTGGGCCACCACCAACATCGGCGATGCCAGGTAGTTTGCTTTGATGTGCGGATTGATACGGCCTTCGAAGTTGCGGTTTCCAGAAAGAACAGACGCCACAACTAAGTTTCCTTTTTCAACAGCCGTCGCAATTGGTTGAGGCAATGGACCGGAGTTTCCGATACAAGTTGTACAACCATAACCGACAAGGTTGAAGCCCAATTGATCTAAGTATTTTTGTACGCCGGATTTTTCTAAATAATCTGTCACGACTTGGGAGCCTGGAGCTAACGAAGTCTTCACCCAAGGTTTTACTTGCAAGCCTTTTTCCACAGCTTTTTTCGCAACCAAACCAGCACCAATCATCACGGAAGGGTTGGAAGTGTTCGTGCAACTTGTGATAGCCGCAATAACAACATCGCCGTGACCGACCGTGTAGCTTGCGCCTTCCACGGCCATCTGCGATTTTTCTTTGGATGTCATATTGTCAGCAACTTGAAATCCTGAAACCAATTGGCTTTGAAAATCTTTTTGAGCGTTTGCAAGAACAACGCGATCTTGAGGCCGCTTCGGCCCTGCCAAAGACGGTTCCACCGTTGAAAGATCTAAGTCTAAAATATCTTGGAAGAAGTAGTGCTTTTCATTTTCTTCAGAACGCCACAAGCCCGTCGCTTTCGCGTAGCTCTCTACAAGTTCAATCGTTTCTTGAGGGCGGCCCGACAAGCGAAGGTATTTAATCGTCTCTTCATCTACAGGGAAGAAACCGCAAGTGGCGCCGTACTCGGGAGCCATGTTGGCGATAGTCGCACGGTCAGCAAGAGGCATAGACGCCAAACCTGATCCAAAGAATTCTACGAACTTTCCAACGACGCCTTTTTTACGAAGCATCTGAGTGATCATAAGAACTAAATCAGTCGCCGTTGCACCTTCTTTAAGTTTGCCATGCAAACGGAAGCCAATCACTTCAGGGATTAACATGCTGAGCGGTTGCCCTAGCATCACCGCTTCGGCTTCAATACCACCAACGCCCCAACCTAAAACAGAAAGACCATTCACCATTGTGGTGTGACTGTCTGTTCCGACAAGTGTATCTGGGAAGGCATGTCCTTCAGAACTCCAGACAGTTTTACCAATGTATTCAAGATTCACTTGGTGGCAAATACCAGTACCCGGAGGAACGACTTTGAAGTTTTGGAACGCGTTCTGGCCCCATTTTAAGAACACATAGCGTTCGTGATTTCTTTCGAATTCCATTTTTACGTTTTCATCGAAAGAACGATTGGTTCCGAAGGAATCCACCATCACCGAGTGATCAATCACCAGATCCACGGGAACCAGCGGATTGATCTTTTTCGGATCGCCACCCAGATTTTTCATCGCGTCTCTCATCGCCGCTAGATCGACAACCGCAGGGACACCTGTGAAGTCTTGCATAAGAACGCGCGCTGGGAAGAAAGAAATTTCGCGAAGCAAAGATTTAGGATCCAAGCTAAGAAGAGAGTCGATATCTTCTTTCGTCACATGCAGTCCATCTTCGTGACGCAGAAGATTTTCTAGCAGGACTTTCATGGATACAGGAAGTTTTTGTAGATTCGGGTGAGAGATTTTTTGTTGGTTGAAAACCGTATAGGATTTCGCTCCCACCTGAAGAGTTTCTTTTGTTTTAAAGCTGTCTTTGGATTGAATGTGCATAAGACGTCCCCCGTCTTAATTCCACTCCCCTCGCAGGATTTTATCAAGCCAAAAAGCCCCGATCTGGGTTTTCACATCCGAGACTTTTCCCTCTTGAACCAAGCGCATGAGGTCTTCTGGTTTTACTTCGACGACCTCAATAAACTCACCATGATCCAGCTTCTGCTGCGCAAAATTCAGTTCGCGCGCCAAGTAAAGATCTATGTGTTCGTTGGAATAACCGATGACAGGATGAATCGTTGTTAAGAATTTCCAGTCCTTAGCTTGGTAACCAGTCTCCTCCAAAAGTTCGCGTTGGGCTGTAAATAGAGTTTCTTCATTGGGATCCCGTTTTCCCGCAGGAAATTCTAAAAACACCTGCTTAACCGCATGACGGTACTGGTGAATCATCACGACATTTCCGTTCGGAAGAAGAGGAATCATCATCGCCGCACCTGGATGAAGGATGTATTCACGCGTGTAAGTACGGCCGTCGGGAGCCTGGACCTGATCCTGCTCTACGCGAAGGAACCGGCCTTTAAAAATCTGTTTTGTCGAGAGAGTTTTTTCTTCGAGATGCTTCATAAAAAAAGAGTCTCATACAGAGAACACTTTGTCTCAATATAACTCCCCTGGACAAAAGATGATCCCGTCCTTTGTCCTAAACCTGTATAATGTTAGTTGCATACACTATGTGGATTAAAAGATTCTAATAGTGATTCAAATATGGTGGGAATCAGGAGGATTCTTTTATGAAGATGTTGAATAAAGTAGGACTTTTTCTTTCAACAGTTCTCGCAGTCTCGGTCTTCAGCGTACAAGATGCAAATGCACAAAGACGTTTCGGCAGCAGCCGTGGCCTTTCGGGAGACATGGCTTTGGGTATTGGCTTATCGACCGTCTCTGCAGATCAAGACGACATCAATAGAGTTATTGATTACACCACTAATGGCGGTTTCGCGAACGTCAAAAACATGGGTTCGGCCTTGGAGTTCTATGTGAACTGGAGTTATCGCTTTAGCGGTACAATGTATGCGATGGTGATCCGTCCTTCATACTTCACTCAAAAAACGGATGGTTCTGGAGCTGCAGGTTCGTATGACTATGAGTTGACTGGGTATACGGTATTCCCAATTTTCCGCCTCTACCCTTTGGAAAACTCTTTCATCAAATTCTATATGCAGACTGGTTTGGGCTATGGAAGCTTAAGCGGCTCTATGACTGCTGGTTCAAAGAATCTTGATTTTAAAGGCAGTGCTTTCGGAGCGATGGGCGGCATTGGAGCTGAGTTCTGTTTCACCGATACTCACTGCCTGACTGTCGAAGGTAATATGCGCTACATGCCTATTGAGCGTAACGTATCTACTGGCGGCAACTGTACGGCGGCCAATGATATTCCAGGCGTCAGCCAGTGTGGAAACGGCGCTGAAGTTGAACGTGATGGCTCTGACTTAAGAACGACCATGTCGGGCGTTCAGGGTCTTATTGGCTATACAATGAATTTCTAATCTAAATTGTTCCTATGTCCGATCACCTAAGGGCTCCGAGAAGGAGCCCTTTTTTTATATTCTCGTCAGGAATAATAACATATTTACTATGACCCTTTAACTTCCTGAGGCCTTTCTGTATAAACGGCCCCATGAAAACACTGATCGCATCTCTTCTATTGTCTTTAGTCTCTGTTGCCCAAGCCGCCGTTGAGGGCAGCACGATTCCCAATGCTCACGTGATTTACAGCGAAGGCGATATAGCCGTCATTCGTGGCAAAGCTCCGGCAAATAAAAAACAAATGGAAGAGCTTCTGGCTTTGGGCGTGGAGGAATTTTTAATCTTTAAAAACGACACCAAAGGAGAAGTCGCAAAACAGATCACTGCTTTGCAAGGTTTGGGAGTCGCTAAAACATCCATCACCCATATTCCATTTCTTTGGAAAGATCTTCATGACTTCAAATCTTCCTGCGAAATGACGATGCAAGCTTTGCGCACAATTGAAAAAGCAGTCGAAGACAATAAGAGCATCTACTTCCACTGCACTGTCGGGGAAGATCGCACCGGATACCTTGCGGGTCTTTGGGGACTTTGGGCAGGCACTTATAAAACTGTGAAACAATCCGTGAATGAGGAACTCTGCGCTCGCGGATACGAAGCGGGCAATCCGCGCAAACCCTATCGTGATGTGGTTTTCAAGATTCGCGAAACTTTGACCCCGACTTATTTAAAAATGACGGTGATTCTGGCAGAAGCCAAACAAAGAGGTCTTTCGTTAGATGAATCCTTGTGTAATGCAGAACCGGAATTAAACGTGGACGTCTCGAAGTTCTACTGTGGAATCAAAAAATAATTACTGCATTCCGTTTAATAACGATGAGTTTCCCATATCCGAATATGCGCGGGTGCCGTTGGTTAGAAGCATCGGCTCTGCCGTTCGCGAATACAGATAAGACTGATTGGAATAGATGCGGTTGGCTCCGTCAGACAACTGCCCTTCGGTTCGCTCAAAAGAAATATTCAAGGCTTTCGCCAGCATTCCCTTCTTGCGATTATTGGTCTCCATCTTACTTAAAACTTTATCTAGTTCGAGCTTCAGTTCAGCGGCAGCTAACGTATCTCTTTTATCTTCCGCTTTTACGATACGGCTTCTTAGTTCCGAAGCCTTCGTGGGCAGGGCCTTATCCAGAATAAATTCCGCCTCCAGTCTTTCTTTAGAGACAGTCTGGCACGCCATCATAAAGGCGCACAGAATAGGAATTAGAAATTTAAAGTTCGATGTTTTCATAGCCACCTGCTGTTATTACTGCAAAGTGTGCCAAACACATCAGGAGCGTCTCAAAATGAGATTCGGCTTTCATCTCTAAGAAAGATAAGTTTGAGATGTTTAACGAGCTGGCAGATGTTGCCGTTTTAGGACTCTAAATACACCCAATTCGGCTGGCCGTCTTTGATATGAAAGACCTTAACTTTTTCTTCGAACCACGAACCCAAATTCACCGTGCGCACTTTTCTGCCGCGAATATCAACGACGTGATCGTCAAAGACATGCATGTGGCCCGAGATAATAATATCGAAAGGCTTTTCTTGATAAACCTTTTCTGTGTGGGCGCGAATCATCTGCACCAGCTGAGATTCGTTCGTCGCGCGATAGTGACCACTGCGCGCACGACTGCGTTTGCTCGCTCGATTTCCGACGTAATCCCAGAACTTCCCAGGAATGATGTTTCCCAAAGGTTTGATATAAGGGTTGCGGATGATACTACGGTATTTTAGATACTTTTCATCGGCCAGATTGATCAAATCACCATGTTCACAACGAACAATCAGGCCATCCAAATTATAGTACTGAGCTTCCACATGAACTTCGACGCCTAATTGCTTTTGGAAAAAGCCTTCGACGTGAACGTCGTGATTGCCTTCAATATACGTGATGCGGGCTCCGGCTTTGCGGAGGTCTCGCAAGGCTTCGATTAAATCCGGAAACTTTTTAGCGAAATACGAATGACCGCCCACCCAAAGATCGAAAATATCACCCAGCATGAAAAGATGAACTTGCGAAGGATTTTGCTGCAGCAAAGAACGCAAAAAGCGCAACAGGATTTTCCCATTGCGCTCTTCTGCGGATTTTAAGTGAATGTCAGATAAAAACCAGGCTTCCACTATTCTTTATTCAAATCAAAACCTTGTTTCTTGCGAATGAACGCCGGTACTTCAAGATTTTGGCTAGAGAATGGAGAGCTCAAAACTTCGCGAGCCATGCGACGAGCTTCTTCCAAAGATTGCTGTTCATGATCCACGTTCATAGACAACTGTTCAGGGTTGTTATGACGAGCTTTCAAGTCTTGGCTTTCTTTGAAAGCGCGAGCTTTCGCTAGCAACATATCACGAGGAGAAACAGCCGCTTCAACTTGAGGTTGAATTGGTGTTGCCACTTCTTGTTGTTGCGGCTGAGGTTGTTGAACCATCATGTTTTGCGCCGCTTGTTGCGCTACTTGCGGAGTCACTGGAGCTACTGGCGGAACTACAACCGTCTCAGTTACCGAGGGACCCTCCTGTTGTGGTTGCGTAAAGTTCATCACGTGGGATTGAACAGTCGCAATTGGTGGCAACTCAACAGGGGCCGCTTGCTGTGGAGCTTGCGGCATCTGTGGCATTGTCGGCATTTGAGGCATCTGCGGCATTTGGAATTGCGGCATTTGCGGCATCACCGGCATTTGGGGCATTTGTGGCATCTGAGGCATTTGCGGCATCATGTTCATTCCGCCGAATTGCGCTGTTGCCTGTTGGTTCAAGAAGTTTTGCATTTGATTTACTTGAGCCATGTCGTTCACAAGTTTCACATCGTGAGAATCAAAACCAGTCGCAATTACAGTCACGCGAACTTCGTCACCCATGTTATCATCGATAACCGCACCGAAGATGATTTCTGCATCTTCATGAGCTGCTTCCGTGATAAGAGTCGTCGCTTCGTTCACTTCATATAGAGAAAGATCAGATCCACCTGTGATGTTCACGATGATACCAGTCGCGCCATCGATTTTAACATTTTCAAGAAGTGGAGAAGAAATCGCTGCTGTCGCGGCCTCAACAGCGCGGTTTTCACCTTTCGCTGCACCAGTACCCATAATTGCGATACCTTTAGAAGACATAACAGTGCGGATGTCGGCGAAGTCCAAGTTGATCAAACCGCGGATATTGATAAGGTCGGAAATACCTTTCACTGCTTGAAGAAGAACTTCGTCCGCTTTTTTGAAAGTTTCCAATAGTGGCGTTTTTTCAGCGGCGATCGAAAGTAGCTTTTGATTCGGGATAACGATCAAAGTATCTACGTTCTCTTTTAGTTCCTGCAAACCACCTTCAGCGTGTTTACCGCGTTTTTTACCTTCGAACAGGAAGGGCTTAGTGACCACACCGATTGTCAAAGCGCCAAGTTCGCGCGCAATCTTCGCAACAATCGGAGCGCCACCTGTACCTGTTCCGCCACCCATACCCGCAGTGACGAACACCATGTCCGCGCCTTCCAATTTCTCAACAATCTCATTATACGATTCAATCGCAGCTCTGCGACCCACATCTGGGTTTGCACCTGCGCCCAAACCTTTAGTCAAATCAAGACCCAACTGAATTTTGTTAGGGGCTTTATTTGCATTCAAAGCTTGGATATCTGTGTTGGCAACGATGAACTCAACACCGGTCATATTAGACTCGATCATTGTCGTTACAGCGTTGCTTCCGCCACCGCCGACACCGACAACTTTAATATTCGCTCCGATATTGATATTTTCCTCTAGCTCAAACATTCGACCCTCCCCTATTAATACCGCCAGCCCAGGCTACGGCGGTGATGCAAGTAAAAAACTTTTAAAAAATCTGTCCGAAAAAATCTTTGATCTTCTTCGTGATACCGTCGAGAGACTCGCCGATGTTCACTTCCTGCTGCTGATGACCTGCCTGCAAATCTTTTCTTTGTGCCAGTGCATACAACAAAAGACCGACGGCTGCTGAGAACTCTCCAGATTTCACAACATCTGTCAGACCGCCGATTTGCTGAGGAGTACCTCGGCGAACCGGAATATCAAAAATAAACTCACCCATCTCAATCAGACCATCAAGTTGACTTGCGCCGCCGGTAAGAACGATTCCCGAACCCAACATTGGCATCAAACCACTCATGCGCAAATCGTTCGCGATCAAGTTCAAAGTTTCCTCTGCTCTTGCTTCGATCACGTCTGCTAAGTCTTTGCGAGGAATCACGCGGGATTTTCTTCCGCCAACACCTTCGACTTCGATAGTTTCATTTTCATTCACCATAGAAGCCATGGCACAACCATGCTTCTTCTTTAAAGCCTCTGCCGCGAACTGAGGAGTGCGAAGTCCTACAGCCACGTCATGAGTGAAGTGTTGACCGCCCACCGGGATTGTCGATGAATGCGCCACACTTCCGTTAACGAAATACAAAGCGTTGCAAGCGCCGCCGCCCATGTCGACAACACACACACCCAGATTCTTTTCGTCATTAGAAATAACTGCGGTTGCTGAAGCCAATTGCGCCAGAACCAAGCCAGAAATTTTAAGTCCCGCTTTTTCAACACATTTTACTGAGTTGTTGATCGCGCTTTGACTGCCCGTCACGATGTGAACGTTGGCTTCTAAGCGGATGCCTGACATTCCCACAGGATCTGTGATGCCGTCTTGGCCGTCGACTTTGAATTCTCTTGGAAGAATGTGCAGAACCGTGCGATCTGCGGGAACCGCCACAGCTTTCGCCGCTTCGATCACGCGATCAATTTCTGAAGGAGTCACTTCGCGATTTTTAATTGCGACCATGCCCTTTGAATCAAAAGAGGAAATATGTGTTCCCGCAACGCCGACCCATACTTCAGAGACGGAGTAGCCAGACATCAATTCTGCTTCTTCTTTAGCTTTTTTAATGGATTCCGTTGTGGCCTCGATATTCACCACAACGCCTTGGCGAATGCCCGTATTAGGAGCAGTTCCTACGCCAGCGACTTCGATTTTTCCGTCGGAATTGACTGTGCCGATCACAAAAGAGACTTTGGTAGACCCAATGTCCAAACCAGCCAATACCGGTGCCTTCGGTTTTGATGTACTCATCCTTAAGTCCTCACGGATGCTTAATCTAATGTTGTAGAACCACCCAATAAAATCATTTCAAAGGGTTTTCAAAGCGAGCTTGACCCGACTTTGATCGGTCCTCCAGACTTAAGCTTAGGGATCCTTACGCAACCTGACAAGGACTTTCTTAGACAGATTCGCATCTATGACGCGCGCGTCAAATTGGCGAGATTCGAGATAGTCGACGACTTGTGAGACTCGAGCGGCCTTCAGTGAAACTTGGTCTTCGCCCATCTTCACTTGAATTCCGGTCTTTATCATCGTCATCCAAAAACCTTCTTTAGAGTCGTGGCGAATTTCAGAAATCGTTTTTTTACTGAACGATCCTTCAGCAGGAATTTGTTCGATCACTTCCACTGCTTTTTTTCTAAGCTCACTTTTCTTCTGAAAACTTTCGCCATCAAGAAGAGCCACATCGGGAGCTTGCTTGGTTTCAACAGGATCTAAAAAACTTCCGTCTTTGATAATAGGAACAAGCTTTCCGCCTTTACCCATATAAAGAAGCTTCACTTCATAAGGACGAACACGCACCGCCAAAGTTGCGGGCCAACTGCGTTTGATATTAAGTTGTTCCACCCAATTAAGATCAGACACTTCACGAGAGATTTTTTTAAGTTTGATATTCCAAAGAGAGATACCTTTGTACTTCGCTAAAGAAGCTTCTAAACGGTCGACATGAGGTTTTAAGAATTGCTCTTGCCCTGCTGGAGGGTTTTCAAGAATCACTTCGATTTTCGTGATATTGAAGAAGCCATTTTTATTGAGATAAAAAAGGGAACCCGCAAGCGCTACAGGCAAAACAATAAATCCAAAGATGAGTTGTAAAACGAGCTTCTTCACGAGGTTCTCCGAGCAAATCCTTTGCTGTCGTAGATTTTAGACTAGCAAGAGCGGCCCTCACTTTGTAGTTATTTACGTGAGGAGATTTCCTTTCACCCCTGAAGCAAGACCAAGGTCGCAGCCTTGAAACACTTTCCAACCTAAACTCTCGAAATAAATGCAGAACACGAGTTCTTAAGTATTTTTTTTATTCGATCAGCCACCGATAGAAAGATTACGAAGGAGACATCTATGAAACTCGGAACGAAGATTATTTCAAACGTGGGCTTGTCCTGTGTGATTTGTACGCTTGCCGCCGTTGCCATTTCTTCGTCGAAGGTTCATAACCAAGGACGCACGCAGCTTATTGAGAAATCGCAAGCGATTCTTTCACGACTGGAAGCCATTCGAGGCTACATCGCCACACAGGGAAAATTAGAAAACGATTTTGCTCACGCTGTTAGCAAATTTCCTGACGGAAAATTGCCTGAAGAAGAACGTCAAAATTTACTTCGCAAAGTTCCTATTTTTGCCTCTATCGTCGTAGGATTTGAAAATGCTAAAAATGATGGATATCAGTTCCGCGTATTTGCCGATAAAGCTCGCCGCGAAGGCAACAAAGCGACCGTAAAAGAATTAGAAATCCTAAAACAATTTGAAGCCAACAAAGACCTGAACGAAATCGTTGAAGATACAGACCAAGCCGTCATCGTGTATCGACCGGTCCGTCTTTCTGCCGCGCAAGGCTGCTTGCTCTGCCATGGTGATCCAGCAACAAGCCCCTGGAAGAACGGCAAAGATATCTTAGGCTACCCTATGGAAAATTGGAAAGATGGAAAGCTTCACGGCGTTTTTGCCGTGACTGCATCTACAGAGGAAGTCACTGCCGCGGCGATGAATACAACCTACTCTATTCTAGGTTGGGCTTTATTAATTACTGTTTCTATTCTTGTGGTTTCAATCATCCTCGTGCGTAAGCCAATGACGGCTCTTTTAGAGTCCATTAGTTTACTCAATGTCGCAGGGACACAAGTTTCTAGTACGGGTAAAGAAATTCGCGACTCAAGCCAAAACTTGAGCAACGCCGCCGTCACCGCCGCTGCCTCGATCGAAGAGACCTCGGCATCGACGGAAGAAGTTTCCAGCATGGTGAAAATGAATACGGAACACGCCAGCAAAGCCCGCGATCTGGCTCATCAAGCACAAGAAAAAGCGCGCATCGGTGAAGAAGAAGTCCGTAAACTGACGCTTTCGATGAATGAAATCACAACAAGCTCAAAAAAAATCGAGGAGATCATTACCGTCATTGACGATATCGCTTTCCAGACGAATCTTTTAGCTTTAAATGCTTCGGTGGAGGCTGCCCGCGCCGGTGAACACGGAAAAGGTTTCGCCGTGGTGGCTGATGCTGTACGCAGTTTAGCCCAAAGAAGTGCGACATCCGCAAAAGAGATCTCAACGTTGATCAATGAAAGCGTTTCGAATATTGAAAAAGGTCATAAGGTTGTTCAATCCAGCGAGGTCTCTTTGAAAGAAATTGTGAAAAGTATTGAGCATCTGTCTGTGCTCAATGATGAGATTTCAAATGCCAGTGGCGAACAAGAACAAGGCATCGCGCAAATCAATAAAGCTCTCTTTGAAATGGATAAGATCACTCAAGCCAACGCGGCGGCAGCAGAAGAGTGTGCGGCCGCGTCCGAAGAATTAGCGAATCAATCTGTCGTTATGGACGATGCTGTTAAGAATTTAAATCACATCATCACCGGTAAAACGGCGGCTTAAACATGAAGACTTGTTGCCTCTAGACGACGCCTCATAGCCGAGGATGTATTTAATCCCTTAGAAGAAAGGACGAATTCTCAAATTGAGATTTCGTCCTTTTTCGTCACCTGTCAGTCTTTTTCACTCTCAAACTCAGCACGGACTTCAGCGCTGTGGATACAAGCTTGCACCACTGATTCTGTATGAGAACACATCTGCTTTTACTGTTAGGATCCCTCTTATTTTCGGTAGCCGCATCGGCCGCTCCGAAAAGAATCTGCACAATGACTTTAAACTCTGAAAACGAACGCGAAGTTCTAAAAAGCCTCTATGCCGGCAGCGATGTGGAAGTCACTGAGTTAGTTCCCACCAATAAAGATCCTCACTGGCTACAGAAAGCCTGTCAAAGCGGTATCGAGTGTGATGTGCTTCTAGTTTCAGGTCACTTTGGTGGCGTGTTTTTTGGTGAAGGTGTGAGCACAACGCTGGATCTGAAGGAAATTGAAAAACTGAGTTGCGAAAATACCTGCGCGGGAATTTTAAATAAGCCCAAAGATGTTTTCTTAATGGGTTGCAACACTCTGGCAACAAAAGTTCCCGACAAACGTTCCATTGAAGAATACGTTGAAGTTCTAATTAAAAACGGTTTTCCTCGCGACCTCGCCGAACGCGTCGCCTTTTCCCGTTATTCCGATTACGGCATGAGCATCAGCCAAATATTCTCTTCGGCCTTTCCTCAAGCGGAAAGACTGCATGGATTTTCTAGCACAGGCCCGATGGGCAGTGTGGCGGGCCCCATGATGCGTAAAGCTTTGAAAGACATTTCTAAAGACACCTTCTTTAGCAAAGGCCCTAACACGCAGAAACTTAAAGACGTGTTCGCTGGAACGAGCTATCGCATCGTAAATCCAAAGACGGAAATGGATCCAAATTATCGCACTCTTGCATGTAAAACCTATTCTCAGGAAACAGCTCACAACAAAGAAGCTATCGAGTTCATTTCACGGAAAACAAATTTGAAAAAATACTACGAACCCTTGCTAGAGGCCTCGCAAAATCCGTCGTTTTTAGAGCAGCTCCAAAATACGGTTCAGCCCTCCCCTGAAATCACTAAAAACTTCGAAAACTTTTTTGCCCAAATCAGCTCGGCGAAGTCTTTGCCATTAAAAATGAAATTTCAATTCTTGGAATTGCAAACAAAGCTGGGCTGGATGCCCGAGATGGTAAAGCAAGAACAACAAGAAAAGCTGATCCGCCAAAGATTAGCGAACGGCCTGAACTTCATCATCACGGATCAGTTATGCACAATGAAAGATCACTTGAAAAACACCGAACTCAAAGGCGACTGGATCAAGCTAGATAAAGTAGGCATCCCCTTCATGCCCCGAGTAGCCCAGTGTTTCGGTTCCTACGACACGCGCATGGAAGACTTACTGAAAGCCATGACAACAATGGACGATCCATCATGGAGACGCGAAGCCGTTCGCGCCCTAGCTCGCCGTCTGACACAATTAGAAGTTCAAGATCTCTTAATAGCCTCATCTTCGTGGTCCGTCCGCGACCGCCAAGACGTGCTGTACACTTTAAACCAAAAACAACAAGACCCATTGCCACCCATGGCCCAACACTGCATGCTCAAAGCCAAACACCAAGACACCGCAGATTCACGCGACGGCTACCGCTGGGGCTGCTACAAAGATTTCGAACACCTGATCGACACCCCAGCAAAGTGCCATCAAGTCGCCGAACAATTCGAAACCAACAGCGTCTCTGGCATAGACTGGAATTGTCTTACAAGATTCAATTCAAAAATCCATTTAGGCGCGTGCCTAGCATCAGCCGACCGCAACCAAGACCCCGAAAACTCCGACGACATCCGCTGGTACTGCTGGAGCAAACTCCAAAACCAAAACCAACTCAGCCGCTCCGAATGCCTAGCCCTCGCCTCCTCAATGCGAATCCAAGGCAACCGCTTCAAAGCCAACTGGAACTGCATGAACCGTCTCTAAAAAAAAGCCAAAACCATGAGGCACTAAAAAAAATCCTCGACGCAAAAAACGCCGAGGACTTTGTTATTTAATCGTTTGAAATTCTGAACATCGTAGGCTGCGGAAGTGAAGGGAGCTGCTAGGGATCTCCTCCGAAGGAAGGCCTTTGCCGGCGCCAGGACAAAAATAGCAGGATGCTATTTTTGCGCGTCAGCCCCGAAGGGGTTGAGGGCAGGAGCCCGAAACATCCGCGAACCGCACGAAGTGCGGCGGCAACTGAGCCCGGATGGCGTGCCGACCGAAGCGAGGAGATCCCTAGCAGCTCCCTTCACTTCCGCAGCCCACCGGTGGCTCTGATTTTAAAGCTGATTCAAAACATCAAGACCAAGTTTCCATCCGTCGCCGGCTCCTAGAGTGACGAAGACATCGCCTTCTTTGAGGAGGCCCAGCACCTTCTGAGTAGCCTTCTCATCACGAAGGAAATAAGAAGCATTGGCATGTTTCATATCTAAAGCTAGCTTTTCACTGCTGATTCCAGGAATAGGCGCTTCACCCGCCGCATAGATATCCGTCAGAAGAACTGTGTCTGCCTCTTTGAAAGCCGTCGTGAAATCATGCCAGCAGTGTTGCGTGCGTGAATAACGATGCGGTTGGAAGAAGACAACCAGGCGTTGACCCGGATACTTTTCACGGAAGGCTTGCAAGACCGCGCGCACTTCTGTGGGATGGTGACCGTAGTCATCGTAAATTCTGATGCCGCGCTTTTCGCCTTTAAAGTGGAATCGACGATCCACACCTTCAAATCGTTGCAGACCTTTTGCACAAGTGGCAAATGGAATTCCCGCCGCGACACCCGCACAGATGGCCGCTGTCGCATTCAAAGCATTATGACGACCGGGAACTTTCAAACTGAATTCGCCCACCAAGTGGCGCGTTCCTAAAAGACGGTCGCCGCGATACAAAGAATAATTGCCTTGCTCACCCGAAAGAACCAAGTCGTTCTTTTCATCAAAACCATAGAACAAAATACGTTTTGGGAAGTTTTCAAAAATCTGACGGATCACCGGATCATCACCGCAAGCGATGACTTTTCCATAGAAAGGAACCTTCTGGGCAAAGTCATAAAAACTTTTTTGCAAGTTTTCAAAAGTCTTATAGTGATCCAAATGGTCGGAATCCACGTTCGTGATGATCGCCACTTCCGGAGAAAGTTTTTGGAAGCTGCCATCAGACTCATCGGCTTCAGCGACCAACCAGTCACCGGAACCCAACATCGCCGTGGATTTGATCAATTCAAAACGTCCACCGACAACAATGGTGGGACTTAAATTGGCTTCTAAGAAAATCGCGGACGTCATCGACGTCGTCGTCGTTTTACCGTGAGTGCCGGCAACGGCAACACCACGCTTAAGACGCATGATTTCGGCCAAAGCTTCCGCTCGAGGAATTAACGGAATTTGACGAGCACGGGCTTCAGAAATCTCGGGGTTTCCATATTGAATAGCGCTGGAATAAACCACCACATCCGCGTCACCCACATTAGAGGACTGATGTCCTTTAAAGACTTTCACTCCAATTTCGCGAAGACGTTCTGTATTGGCGTTATCTGCGATATCACTGCCTGAAACTTTTGCGCCGATATTGTGAAGAAGCTCCGCGAGCCCACACATACCGATGCCCCCGATACCTACGAAATGAAATTTGGCTTGTTGTAACTTCATTGCAAGATTTCCTTTGCGATCGTGGTCGCCGCTTGAGGGATGTAGAAGTTCTTTATATTCTGAACCATCTGTTCACGCAAAGCTTTATCGTTTCTTAAAGATTGAACTTCTGAAATCAATCTTTCCGGAGTTAAATCTTTCTGTAAAATCATGCGACCGGCATTTTTTGACACAAGACTTTCAGCATTTTTTTGCTGATGATTGTCGGCGGCTGGCAAAGGAATAATGATAGGAATAATCCCGAAAGCCGCAGCCTCTGCGATGGAGCTGGCGCCACCGCGACTGACGATGATGTCGGCCCAACGATAGTATTTTGGCATGTCGTAGATGAACTCTTGTGGCTCAACACTGCAAGGAGCTCCACGATATTTTTCCGAAATGGTTTTGAAATCCAAAGAACCGAGTTGATGAACGACAGATAAATTGCGAACCCATTCTCCGCCGGACATGATGGCATCACTGAGGCAGTTATTGATGGCGCGGGCCCCTTGACTGCCACCGAAAGAAAGCAGATGAAAGTTTTCATCTTCCCTTTTTTCTGTCTGCGCATTTTCAATCTCTTCACGCACCGGCATACCGGCTTGAATCACGTTGTCACTTTTTAAATGCTTCTTTGCTTCGGAAAAGACGACAAAACATTTATCCACGAATCTTGCCAGCAGACGATTCGCCATTCCTGGCATTGCATTCGGCTCCCAGATCGCGGTGTTAAATCCAATAATACTAGCGGCAAGCACAAAAGGACCTGAGGCATAACCGCCTACACCGATCACGTACAGAGGTTTTAATTGTCCTAATAAGCGAATCGACTGCCAAACACCCAAGGGAATTTTGAAAAGAGTTTTCAGCTTTTGAACGGGGCTTTTCACATTGAGCTTGCCCGACTCAATCAAGTGAAGTGGGAAACCTTCGCGAGGAACAATCTTCGTCTCTAAACCCATCGCCGTGCCGACAAAATGAACTTCCACACTAGGATCCATTTTTTGAATGGCGCGTGCGATTGCTATACCAGGATAAATGTGACCACCGGTCCCACCACCCGCGATCACAATCGTCTTTTTACTCATTAGTTTTTCACCTTCGAATGCGTCCAGCGTGATCCGAATCGACGAGAAAATTTATCCTCTTCAAAAGAGTTTTCGATATTCAGGATCAAACCAAACATAAAACACAATGATACCAAAGAACTTCCGCCGTAACTCAAGAATGGTAGAGTCAAACCTTTCGTCGGAAGAAGTCCCATGACCACCCCCGCATTGATAAAGACACTCAGTCCAAAAGTCACTGACAAACCTAGGGCCAACGCTCTTTTAAAGGGTTCTTCAGCTTTCACTGCGATCTGGATGCCGCGGAAAACTACGAATCCGTACAGAGCCAAAATCGCCACAAAACCGATGAAGCCCATCTCTTCACCCAATACCGCCATCGTGAAATCCGTGTGCGCTTCAGGTAAGAAGAAGAGTTTTCCTTGTCCTTGTCCCAAACCAGCGCCCGTCAAACCACCCGAGTGAAAACTGAGCATACTCTGAATCACCTGGAAACCTTTTTGCGCCGGGTCCGACCACGGGTCTAAGAACGCCAGGACACGGGCACGACGGTAAGGAACCGACATCACCAGAAAATAAAACGCAGGGATCAAAACCGCAAAGGACGCGATAATGTATTTCCACTGTAAACCGAACGCAAAAAGCAAAGTCACACCCACCATCATGATGATGGCGAAAGTTCCGAAGTCAGGTTGCTTCAATAAAAGTCCCAACGGGAAGATCATAAATAGAACGATCCAATGCCACTTCACACGGGCTAAGAAGTTTTCCTGGCGGACCACAAGACTTGCGAACAAAAGACTGAATGAAATTTTCAGCAATTCCCCCGGTTCAAAACGAATCCCTAAAGGAAGTTGAATCCAGCGCATAGCCCCACCAACGCGAACACCCAAGCCCGGAACATAGGTCGCTAATACACCCAACGTCGCTAAAAGCCAAAAAGCCCAGCCGTATTTTTCAATGTAGCGAAAGGGAATATGAATGGTCGCAATCAGAACCGCAAAGGCAATTAAGGCGAAGATCAGTTGTCGCTTAAAGAAGAAAAGGCCGTCGCCGTAAGATTCGATCGCGAAAATAAAACTGGAAGAATAAACTTGGACAAGGCCAATACCCAGAAGAGTGATGATGGCTAAAAACAAGCTGCTAGACAAATATCTCAACATAGATGGGACTCCCGACCTTTAGTTAATCAGAAGTCCAATTTATCGTCTATGACTCTCAATTTGAGTTTTTAAAAGCTGGACCCGCTTATTCGGAGATCACTTCGGCGTTGGGATCTTCCGTTTCCGCTTTAGGAGCCGGAGCTGAAATCGCCTTCTTAGCCGTCACTGCACCCTTCTTTGTCGAAGCACAGCAGTAGATCACACCATTTTGGTCTGAAGAGTTTTTGTAGTTAGTGATCGAGAAGTTGCGATTCGCGTCACAGCGACGCGCCATTTGCATACTGAGTTCTACATCCAAGTCAGGATTCAAATCACCGCTGACGAATTCACAGTACATTCCGGTGCTAGCTGCTAATTTTTCACGTTGTTCCTGGCGAGCTTTAAAAGTTCCGGAAGCGCAACCGGAAAGAAGAAGAGCGGAAGATGTGAAGAGGATGAAAAGACGTTGGGACACTTAAGCCTCCTGGCTAAAAGAAGACCGTCCTTCTTGGACGGTCTGATGCTTGGTGAGCTGCTTCAGCTACGGGCGCGCGTGCGCGCGCCCTGCGCTCTGCCGGCTCCGCCGGTCAATGAAACTTTCTCACGATTTCTTTGAAATAATCGCCGCGCTCTTCGAAACTGTCAAACATGTCGAAGCTTGAGCAGCCTGGAGATAGAAGAACGGTGTCGCCGATTCTGGACTTTTGGTAAGCGATAAGAACCGCCTCCTCAAATGTACCGATCAAGAAAGTCTCAGAGAAGTCACCGAGGTCACGGTTGATTCTTTCTTTGGCTTCCCCGACTAAAATCAAGGTCTTCACCTTTCTTTTCACGGCAGTACGCAAAGGTTCGTAATTCAAATTCGTATCTTTACCACCCGCGATCAAAATCACGTTTTCATCGAAAGTGTCCAAAGCGCGAAGAACCGCGTGCACGTTTGTTGCTTTAGAGTCGTTGTAGAAAAGAACTCCGCCCACTTTACGAACATACTCGATACGGTGTGGAAGACCTGAGAAACTGTCGATCACTTTTTGAACAGCTTCGCGAGTTGCCCCGTGTTCACGAGATGCCAGGATCGCGGCCATCACGTTTTCAACAGAGTGCTTACCGCGCATTTTCATGTTCTTGATCGTGAAAGTTTCGATCTCGGGACCTGTGCGAACACGGATCTCATCACCGATATTCACCGCACCACCGATGTTCATGATTTGTGGCTCTAAAGCCGGTTTGCGAGAGAAGTAGAAAATTCTTCCGCGTTGAACCGCTGGATCACGCGCCAACTCAACAACCGCGTTGTCGTCAGCATTCAAGATGCTTGTTGTCGCTTGATTTGTGTTTTTGAAAATACGTCTTTTGGCGTTTACGTACTCTTCCATAGAGCGATAACGATCCAAATGATTTTCGGCCAAGTTCGTGAACACGATGTTCATCGGGTTGAACGTGTCACAGTGTTCAAGCATGAAGCTAGAAACTTCCGCGATCACCACTTGCGCTTTTTCTTCAGAGCGCAAGTAATCAACCAAAGGTTTTTCATTCGCGCCACCCACCCAAGTTTTGATGCCGGATTCTTTAAGAATCGCTTCGGTGATTTTCGCAACAGTCGTTTTACCGTTTGTTCCCGTCAAACCAATGATAGGTTCTTTGATAAAGCCTGCAGAGAATTCAAACTCGCCCGTGATGCGGATACCTTGAGATCTTGCGTAATCGAAGATTTTCAAATTGCTAGGTACGCCCGGTGACAAGATCACAAGATCTTGCGCAATGAAAGTTTTTGGACTGTGACCGCCCAATTCAAACTTGATTGGCAAATCACCCAATTGTTCTAACTGAGTCGAAAGTTCAGGTTTGGATTTATGATCCGTCACTGTCACTTGCGCGCCATGCTTAGTCAGGAAGTGCGCCAAAGAGGCCCCCGTCTTACCAAGACCGACGACAAGAATTCTTTTATCTTTTAATTCGCTAAACTCTTTATACATTTTCTTACCTCAACTTCAGAGTCGAAAGACTTAATACTGCAAGCAAAATAGAGATGATCCAGAAACGCACGATGATCTTTGTTTCTGTTAAACCACCCAATTCAAAGTGATGGTGAATCGGCGCCATTTTAAACACACGCTTCCCGGTCATCTTAAATGAAATCACCTGAGTGATGACCGACAACGCTTCCACCACGAACACACCACCAAGAACAACCATTAAAAGTTCGTTCTGAGTGATCACGGCCATGGTGCCCAAGAAACCGCCCAATGAAAGCGATCCCACGTCCCCCATGAATACTTGTGCGGGGTACGCGTTAAACCACAAAAATCCCATTCCTGCAGCAACAATCGTCGCTGCAACCGGAGTTAATTCACCCGCCCCGATCACATGCGGGATTTGCAGGTAATTCGCGATGGAAAAGTGACCTGTGACGTAGGCAAATAAACCTAAAGTCGCCGCTGAGATCATCACCGGAACAATCGCCAAACCATCTAAACCGTCAGTTAAATTCACCGCATTGGCTGTACCCACAATCACTAAAGATGCAAACACGATGTAGAGGTAGCCAAGCTCCAAAGAAACGGATTTTATAAAAGGAATTGTCACCGCTGTGCTGAGTCCGTGATAGTGAACTAAGTAAGCAATCACTCCACCGCTGATTAAAAACTCTCCGGCCAAACGGATTTTACCAGAAAGACCTTTGGAGTTTTTCTTACTCACTTTGAGCCAGTCATCCATGTAACCGATCAAACCAAAGCCCCAAGTGATAAGCAGCACCGCCCACACCAAAGCATTCGTCATGTCGACCCAAAGAAGACACGGAATCAAAGTGGAAAGAAGAATCAATCCTCCACCCATTGTCGGTGTTCCCGCTTTTTTCTTATGTGTTTGAGGACCGTCATCGCGGATCGCTTGCCCAAAGTGCTTCATCTGCAAACGACGAATGAAGTAAGGTCCCCACATCCAACACAGCAAAAAGGCCGTGAAGAACGAGATAAACGTACGGACAGTTAAGTACCTGAAAACATTCAGAGGCGAAAACTGATCCGCCATCGAATAAAGCCATTGATAAAGCATGCTGGAGATATCCTCTGTTGTGACTTGTAAATTTAAATTTCCTAGGAACTTAAAGGGTTTAGCATGAACGGATTCGCAAAAGCAAGAAAAACTTTATAACTAATTGATATTACTAATGTTTTATAAACCTTATGAGATATGACAGTCGTCATGTCACAGACCTTTAGAAATGATAAAATTGAAACGTGATGAAGGAGGTCCGTTGTGAAACTCGTATTAAAAAATCACATAAGTCGTAAGCTTATCACTGTGCCGACAACAGCCACAGCTGCAGAGGCACAACGCCTGATGGCCAACTACTGGATTCGTCACCTGCCCGTGATGGACGAAGAAGACGATTACATCATCGGGATGCTTTCCGACCGCGATTTAATGCGCGCTTCTTCGCTAGAGGTGACGGTCGACAAAATCATGACCTCACCCATTAAAACTTTCGATATCGACACCCCGATCGATGATGTCGTGGAAGCGATGATTGAAGAAAAAGTCTCTGCCTTTCTTATTACTAAAGAGGAAGAAGTGGTGGGTATCGTGACGACAGAAGACATGCTTTTGGTTCTTCATCAGGTTTTGAAAAAAGAAGATACGACCACATGGAATTTGAGCGAGATCTTAGTAAATCCGGCCCTGCAACGAGCCGCCTACTTGGTAGGCCAAGCGGGTATCTAACTTTGAAAAGGGGGATTGTATGAATAAAGAAAAAACTACGAAACCCAGATTCGCCAGTCATAAAATGAATTATGGAAAAATGAATGAGCGTGATGCCCGCGCTTCCGGTTATACCGATAAGCAAGGCCGAGCCGTAGACATGGCGAAACCAGATGTCGAAGGCTCTCCAACGGGTGCCTATACTGACATCGGTGCGGGACGCTCCTCTGTGGTTCATCCCTCACCTAAAAAATCCGAAGATCGTCATTAGTGCTTTAAGATGGATTTTTCTTCGGGATGTTTTTCGAACCATTTTTTGACATAGGGGCATGTTGCGATCACTTGGGCGTTTTCTTGCTTCGCTGTTTTTAGGGCTTCGCGCACCAATTGATCCGCAACATTTTTCCCGCGAGCTTCCGGAGGAACTTCGGTGGCATATAGATCATAAACATCTCCTTTACGACGATAAAGAAGATGCGCTTCCCCACCCTCTACCATAGTAAGAAATTTGTGACCCTGAACATCGTGCTTAAATTCCATGTTCAACCTCATTGTTAAAAGTTGTGACTTTTATTTTTATCTCTAAAAAACAAATCAGCAACACCAGACTTCGTGTAAAATGGCGTTACGTGTTCTTGCAAATTCACAGAAGGAGATTTCGATGCAAATGGATTCCATAGATCTGCAATCACTTCGATTGGCTAAGGAACTCTTAGAAAAGCCGGGACTCACCGCGCGTATCGCCGCGAAGATCGGGGCCCCTGTGGAAAAAGGCCTTTCCCTGTTACCAGATAAAGTTCAGAAGACCGTGCATAAAGCGGCAGAAAAATCCATTCACGTCGCCTACGATCTTGCGATGCGCACCGTGCCCCCTTCGAACGACAAAACTTCACACAACCTAGGACATAAGCTGGCCGTCGCCGGGACAGGAGGCGCGGGAGGCTTTTTTGGCCCGGCCTCCCTTCTTATCGAACTGCCTATTTCGACAACCTTGATGATGAGATCCATCATCGACATCGCCCAAAGCGAAGGCGAAGACATTTCAGACGTGGATACGAAACTGGCTTGCCTTGAAGTTTTTGCGTTTGGTGGACTGAGCACTGCCGACGATGCAGCGGGTTCGGGTTACATCATGACCCGTGCGGCTTTATCCAAAGCCTTCACCGATGCGGCAAAAGCTTTTCTTGGAAAAAGCCTGGCAGAAGAAAGTGCGCCGATCATGGTAAGACTTCTTTCCAGTGTGGCATCACGCTTTCAATTAGTCGTCGCAGAGAAAGCGGCCGCACAACTCATGCCTTTAGTGGGAGCCTTAGGTGGAGCCGCCGTCAATGTGATCTTTATGGATCATTTCCAAGACATGGCTCGAGGTCACTTCGTCGTTCGCCGTCTAGAAAGAAAATACGGTATCAACGAAGTGCAGACGATGTATCGCGAATTAACTATTTAGGAAGACGGATCGTAAACTCGCTTCCCACATTCATTTTGCTGGTGACTGTGATCGTTCCCTCATGAGCTTCGATCACGGCACGAGCGATGGCTAAGCCCAATCCAAATCCCGACTTCCCCGGTGACCTAGCGGTATCAGCACGATAAAAAGGCTCAAAGATATGAGTCAGATCTTTTTCGGAAATTCCAATCCCTTGATCTTTCAATTTCAAAACCCAGTGATCACAGTCTTTCTGCAAGGAAATAGTAAGTTCGTTAGGTTCAGAAGGCTTCGCGTACTTCATCGAATTCTCAATGAGATTGCGCAAAACACGCTCCATTTGCATCGCATCCATATGTAAGGAGGCCTCTTCCGGCAGATTCAGATGCACCTTCATCGACTCTTCGTAATCAGAGGCGACATTTGAAATGAGCTCGCTTAAATTCACATTGGACTTTTTAAGCGACTTCGCCCCTTCTTTCAGACGATAAGATTCCAAAATCTGATGAATCAATTCTTCCATCTTCGAAAGATCATCTTTTATGGAGGCCTTCATTTTTTCATCTGCTAAAAGATCCACAGCCACCCCGACGCGAGTCAAAGGACTGCGCAATTCGTGACTGACGTCTCGAAGAAGCTGCTCTTTAGCGACGATCATCTTTTCAAGGCCGTCGGCCATGTTGTTGAAAGAATCCGCGATAAGACCGAATTCGCCGCGATGATTTGTTTTAATACGGTACTTCAAATTCCCTTCCGAGATTTTGTTCACCCCTTCGACGACCACCTTGATGGGAGACATCATCCAACGAATAGTCAAAAAGCTGATCGCCATAATAAAGAAAATAAAAGAGGCCACCCAAAGAAAAGGAAACAACCACGCTCGAGGGATTTCATCATACGAAATAAACCAGACAGTGCGCGGTGTAACGCCTTTAACTTCTGCAAAGTAGAAACCGTTGGTTTTTCCTAAGGAAAGCTTATTTGAAAAATCCTTATCCATCTTTTCGGTGGTCGCAAAACTGGGAAGTCCCTGACTGTCAGCCAGCTGTTCGAAGCCTTCACGACGGACATGCAATTGCAGGTCTTTATAGATACGACGAATGTCGTCTTCATTCTGAATTTTGGCACCTAAACTTTGAAAGTAGTTGACGGCGTTGTTTTCAATCACCGGCGACAAAGATTTCTCAGGGCTTAAGGAATGTCCTAACAGAGCCAAGCCCCCGACAATCAGAAGTGATGTCAGAAGAAATGCCAGAAACACTTTGATAAGAAGTTTCATTCCACGGGGTTTCACAGTGTTTCCTCCACAGGAGCAATAAAGCAATATCCTTCTCCCCATACAGTGCGCAGGAAGACAGGAGTTTTGGCAGGGTCTTTTAGTTTTTGTCTTAGACGGCTGATCGCCACATCAATGCTGCGATTATAGGCTTCCCAATCTACGCCGCGAAGTTCGTCCATAATACGATCACGGGAAAGACTTTGGCCGGCGTAAGACATCAGAAGTTTCAATAATTCATACTCGTGCGTACTTAGATTCAAATTCTGCTCTTCTAAGAAAGCCGTGCGAAGCTGGGTGTCTAAAACGAGAGCTCCGGAACGAAGTTTAGTTCCACCGACAGAAGTCTTTTTATATCGGCGAATCAGACTTTTCATACGAGCCACAAGTTCGCGGGCTTCAAAAGGTTTGGGCAGATAATCATCCACTCCCAATTCCAGACCTAAAACTTTGTCGGAAGTTTCGCCGCGAGCTGTGAGCATCAGTATCGGCAGATCGCTGAAGCCTCGAATTTTTTTGCACACTTCAAAGCCATCCATTTCGGGTAGCATCACATCTAAAATAATCGCATCAAACTTTTCACGCTTTAAAGCGGACAAAGCTTCTGAAGGAAAAGTGAATTGCACGGTCTCCAGTTCAAATTGACTGAAATACTGCTTTAACAATTCTCCTAATTTTTGATCGTCGTCGATCAGGGCAATGCGATTCATAAAAGTATCTTAATCCATTTACAGATTTCGCGAAAGCCCCAAACCCTTGAATAATCAAGCAGTTACAATTTGTTACAAATATTAACAATCCGGCAACCACTTCGCCCTCAGAACCACCTAAACTCATATTCAAGAAACCCACTCATCCGAAGGAGTTGATATGAAAATCGTAGATAAAAGAAAATGGCCCCGTGTTCTGGGCGTTGTCTTAGCGGTCGCTGGCGTCGGTCTGATGACGGGTTGCCATCGCAGTCCTGAAGAAAGAATCAATGCCGTGAGCGAAAAAATCGCGGATAAGTTTGATTTCAATGAGCAACAAAAAGCCTTGCTAAATGATATCGCCGCAGACGTGAAAAAAGATTTCGCCGAAGAAAAAGCCGTTCGTCAGTCTTTATATGGTGATTTCAAAACCATGTTGCTTTCTGAAGAACTTGATAAAGCCAAAATCAAAGAAGTGATCAAACAACGTCAGGCGCGCATGGATGCAAGAACGGATAAATACATTGATAAGGTGTCTGCTCTTCATAAAAGCTTAACGCCTGAACAGAAAAAGGAACTGGTCGAAAAAATCGAAAAGTTCCATAAAAAGTGGGAGTAAATTATGTATTTCGCGCTTTTTACCAGAGCGCTGAACCTGCCAAAGGTTCAGCGTGTTACTGCTTCTCCGCGAAATCTAAAGGTTCACAAGGGAACACAAAGCGTTCCAGCTTTGTCCCGCGTGACGCCTTCACTACCGCGATATCTCCAGATTTTAAAAACTGACCCAGATCCTGGCCTGAAGATTCCTTAAAATCTTTCTCGATCAGGGATGGATTTTTATAGCCGGCTTTTTGCAGGCCTTTCCCGAAGGCCTCATAGTCGTCACCGATAAAATAAACCTTATCGAATCCTGCTTGTCCCACCCAGGTGCCCAGTTCTTCATGCAAGGAGGCTGAGGCACTTCCTAGTTCACGCATCTGACCAAACACACCGACTTTTCGACCCGAAACCGTTAACAGCTTCATATTGTCGATCAAAGCTTTCATGCTGTCGGGATTTGCATTGTAAGCATCAAAAATCATTTGCGCGCCCGATTTTAAATTCACGAGCTGATTGCGGCCCCAATTTGTTTTGCAGTGAGGAAGACCTGACCATACTTGTGCCGGAGTCATTCCTGCAGCTAGCCCCAAAGCCGCCGCAGCCATCAGATTCGTCAGATTTTGAGATCCAAAGACTTGGACTCTGGCAGAGCCGGACTGACCACTGATGCTTCCTTTGATCGATAGTTCTCCCATGCTCATAGAGGCAATTGTCAAATGCACATCGGCACGAGGGTCTTCGGATGAAAACGTCAGAAGTTTTTCGTGCGGGTATTTTTCTGTCGCTCTCACGTACATTTTGTGAGTTTGTGCGTTATCTAAATTGTAAATGCGAAGAGTGTTAGAACCAGACGCAATATAGATTTCTTCTTTGGCTTCAGCGACTTTTTCAATCGTCCCGAAGAATTCCATGTGCGCACGTCCCACCATCGTGCAGACAACCACATCAGGTTCTGCGATGTGCACTAGCTCTGTGATTTCTCCGGCGTGATTCATACCCATTTCTACAACGGCGACTTCGGCGTCCGCAGGAATTTGCAACAAGGTGAAGGGAACGCCCCAATGATTGTTGAAAGAACCTTTGTTGTAGTGAACTTTTTTAACCGAGCCGATCAAAGCGGCCGTAAATTCTTTCGTTGTCGTCTTACCGTTAGAGCCCGTGATTCCCAAAACTATGGCTTTAGACTGACGGCGCGCCCAAGTCCCCAACTGTTGAAGAGCCTTCAATGTGTCAGGTACTTTCAAAATCGTCACTTGGCCTTTTAATCTTTGTACAAGATCGCTGTCTTCATGAACTAGAAGTCCTGAAGCTCCTTGCTGAACCGCTTTATCTAAAAACTGATGTGCATCGAAAGCTTCGCCTTTGAGGGCGATGAAAAGCTGACCTTTGAGGTCCGCTCGTGTGTCCGTTCCGATGCCTTGAAATTTTTCTTCTTTCAATCCCAGAGCTTCAGCACCTGTGACTTTTACAATGGTTTGCACATCCATGGCTCTCATTGCTTTTATCTCCCTTGTAAGGCTTCTTCGGCCACTTTCACGTCACTGAACGGGAATTTTTCTTTGCCGATGATTTGGTAGTCTTCATGGCCCTTGCCCGCGATCAAAACGACATCGCCTGGCTGCGCCTTTTTAATAGTTTGATGAATGGCTTCTTTACGATCGATGTAAACTGTCGCCTTTGATTTATCAGCGCCTGCCACACCTACCAAAATATCATTGATAATGCGTTGAGGATCTTCCGTACGTGGATTGTCCGACGTGATCACGACATGATCAGAAAAACGCAGCGCCATCTGCGCCATCAAAGGACGTTTTCCTTTGTCGCGGTCGCCACCGCAGCCAAACACGGTCCAAATTTTCGCTGAAGAATTTAAGTTCTCACGCACTTTTGTTAAAGCGGTTAAAACGTTTTCTAAAGCATCTGGAGAATGAGCATAGTCGACAAAAACCGCGAGGTCTTGTTTATTAGGCACTGATTGTAGGCGCCCCGGAACACCGGTGAAACTATCTAAGGCGCTGATGCAAATTTCTAGAGGAATCCCCGCCGATAAACCCGCACCTAAAGCTGCTAGGGCATTCATCACATTGTGGGTGCCAGACATCGGAAGACGGATCTCACCTTCACCCATAGGGGTTTGCACTTTAAAATGCGTCAGTGCAAAATCCATTTTCAAAATTTCATAACGAATATCTGAATCCTTGGAACCATACGTCCACAGCACCGCTGGATCCGCCACTTTAAGACGACGGCCATATTTATCTGCGGTATTCACAATCGCATAACATGGGGACTTCTCTGTCTTCCAAAGAAGATCCGTGAAAAGTCTTTGTTTCGCTTCAAAATACTGATCCATGGTTTCGTGATAATCCAAATGATCCCGCGTGAGATTCGTGAAGATCACGGTATTAAATGGCACACTGTCGACGCGCTTTTGATCAAGGGCGTGCGAAGAAACTTCCATCGCTACGGCCATCGCTCCGTCGTCGCGGAACTCGCGCAGGCGCTTTTGCAAAAACACAGGATCTGGCGTCGTCATTTCTGAAGGCCATACTTTATCTAACAAATGATGATTGACGGTGCCGATCACACCGGTAGGAATTTTTCCAGCATTCAAAATCGCTTCAGTCATGTACGTGACGGACGTTTTTCCGTTCGTTCCGGTGACACCGACACAGAAAAGTTCCTGCCCTGGATCCAGATAATAGCGACTTGCTAAAAGATCCAAAGTTTCACGCGAATTTTCTGTTTGCCATACAAAACCGGCATAACCTGCGGGAACTTTCGCCTTGTCTTCAACGACCAAAGCGGCGGCCCCTTTTGCCACAGCATCGCCTAAGAAACTATGTCCATCCAGTTTGCTGCCACGAATCGCAACGAAAACAGAGCCAGGAACAACCAAGCGCGCGTCATTAAAGACACCGCTGACTTCCGCCTCAGACAAAGTGTAATTCGAAGTTCCTGGAATGATGGAAAAGAGATTATTCAGTTTCATAGACTCGGTTTCAAGAATAGCGTATGACTAAGTTATGAGACAACTCGGAAAGATACATTGCCAAGAAATAAATAAAGACGATAACGCGCCCTGGGTGATCTTCTTCCACGGTTTTGGCGCTGATTGTAATGACCTTTTTTCTTTGGGAGAAATGATCTCCACTAAGAAAACTTACAACTGGCTTTTCCCGAATGGGATTTTAGAAGTTCCTATTGGTCCCGCATGGATGGGACGCGCTTGGTGGACAATCAACATGATGGAAATCCAAGAAGCGCAAGCCCGCGGTGAACATCGCGATTTCAGCAATGACACTCCGAAGGGTCTTTCCAAAGCTTACGACGCGGCCATGGAAATGATTCGTCAGCTCAAAGTGCCTTGGAACAAAATTGTGCTGGGTGGCTTTAGCCAAGGTGCGATGCTGGCAACAGAGATTTATCTGCGTGCGCCCGAAACACCTGCGGGACTTGTCATTATGTCAGGCACCTTGCTTCATCAAGAAGAATGGAAAAAGCTTATCCCCGCACGCGAAGGACAGCGCTTCTTCCAAAGCCATGGCGAGATGGATCAAGTTCTTGGCCACAAACAGGCGCAGAAACTAAATACTCTTTTAAATCAAAATGGCATGAAGGGATCTATGCTGAGCTTCCGTGGAGGTCACGAAATCCCAGCCCCCGTGATTATTAAAATCAGCGAGTACTTAAACTCGATTCAAACTGATTAGTAAAGAATGCAACCATTCGCGAGCGGGCTTTGATTGAAAGCCCGCGCTCTTCGCTTTCTCTACATTTAAAAACCAATCTTCCGAAATTCCATAAGGCGACCAATTTTCAGGCGAAGGTTCTTGCAAAAGCTGGGCTTTCCGTCCCGTGATGGATTCAATGTCGCTCACAAGCTCTTTCAACGGAATGGCGTCTTCAGAGGCAAAATTAAAGGGTCCTTCATGCTTCGTATGCACGAGCCATAAAAGAGCCCGGGCCGCATCTTCTGAAGTAATAAAAGAAAACTTGGCATTTAAATTCGGGAAGTACAAAGGCTCGCCCTTTTTTATTTTCTGAATATGGCCCAACAATCTTCCCGTATAGTCATCCTCGCCGACAACCACCGGAAAGCGCGCAAAAGAGCATTTAAAAGGAGCTTTCGTGGCGAAGTAATGTTCTGCGGCTCTTTTGCCTTCGCCGTACTCTTCCGCAGGATTTGTGGGCTTTTTGGGCTGATACATATAAGCGTTGTAATTTTCTTCCAGAAGATTGCCGCCTAAGTCATACACCGACATCGTTGAAGTCATAATGTAGTAAGAGGTTTTTTCCGCGAAGACCTCACAACTGGCCGCTGCATCTTCCGGAGTCATACAGACCTGATCAACGACGACGTCAAAATTCAAAGATCCTACGGCCTGCGCCAGGGACTCTTTGTTTTTTCGATCCCCTTTTAAACGATGAACACGGGCCCCGAAATCATCTTCTTGCTTTCCTCGAGATAGCACCCAGATTTCGTGACCTTCGCGAATCAGGGAGTGCACAAATCTTTTCCCAAAATAGCGAGTCCCACCCAATACAAGAATCTTCATACTGAAACGTCCTTCTGAAGTGTCTGAATTTTTGATCTTAGTTCTGCGGCCGCCACCTGCATGGATTTCAAATCCGGCACTTGCAGCAGCTTCTCTATGTACTGCGATTCAGTCGGTGGCAAATCGCGATACAGATATCTCAATCCAAAATCATGCTTCTGCGGGGTCCTGTGTCTACGGACCAACTGCACCCACATCATCACCAGTCTCTGATAGAACGTGTAGCTGTCAATGTACTTTCCTCGTAAAGATTCTTTCAGGAAAGTTCTGTACAGGATTTCAAAACGCGCAATCCATTGAGACCATTCGATTTTTTTCGAACTTTCATAGCGAGGCTGTTGCGACGCCTGTTTTAGGATATCTTTTTTATCAAAAAGAACTTGCGGCGAACCATGACGTTCGACATTGAAATGCTCGGCATAATCTTCTGAAGACAACGATTGAAAAACACCGATATCCAGATAATACGTTTCGGAAGTTTGATCTAAAACATAGAATTTTTGGGCGAAGTTTTTCCAGGGAGAATCTTCCACCTTCCAAATATGGGTGATGGTCGCAATCCCTTTAAGAGTGTCCTCAACTGTTTGGAAGATTTCGTCTGGATTCGTGCTGATGATAACAATATCCGTATCAGAAAGATCATCTTCAAAGCCTGTCGCGGTAGATCCGCCCAGCCAAGCTCCTTCCGCAGATGAGGACTGCTGAAGATTTTGAACTAAAGAATGAACGATTTTATTTTTATCAAATCCCGTCGCCATACAGAAAGTATGGCGGGCCTGAGGACGAATCACTAGAAGGATTTTTAAGTACTACGATATAAGACGCCAAGTTTTAGCGGGTTAGCTCTGCTAAAACATCCCAACCGAACTTTTCGATTTTAGCGTCACCGATACCGTAAACAGATTTCATTTCTTCCAAGTTTTGCGGATTCTTAACCGCTAAGTGCTTTAAAGTCTGATCACTGAACACCACAAACGCCGGCGCATCGAGTTCTTTCGCCTTGGCTTTACGCCATTGACGAAGGATCTCGTAACGCTTCTCTTGAACTTCATCCAAAACAAAGTCCATGTCGGAAGCTTTGGGTTTCTTGGTCTTTTTCAATGAGGTTTTAATTTTTTCTAAAGTTTGATCCAGCACCAACGATGGCGTCAGCGGTTTCAAAATACGACGAGAAGATTTTGGATCACAGTTATCACAGTGTCCGCAACGCTCAATACGTTGAGAATCTTTGTAGTAAGTTAGAATTTCCGCATGACGACACTCGCCGCCTTCGGAATAGTTCACCAAGGCTTCTAAGTTTCTCCAACGAGCACTTTTGATTTCTTCGGGCGCTTCTGAGCTGTGAATGAAGTAAGACTGCAAGCCTTTGTCTTTTTTTGAATACAAGGCCACGCACGTCGACTCGGCCCCATCGCGGCCACCACGCCCCATCTCTTGATAAAGCGCATCGATGTTGGCTGGGATTTGATAGTGAACGACCAAACGCACGTCGGGCTGGTCAATCCCCATTCCAAAAGCGTTCGTCGCAACAAGAATCCTAAGATCTCCGTTGGCATACGCTTCTTGTGTTTGTGCGCGAACTTCGGCCGTTAAGCCCGCATGATAAAAACCAACTTGTTTGAATTTTTTTTGTAAAAGGGCCGCTGTGGTCTCTGTCACTTTGCGAGTGCCACAGTAAACGATGATTCGACCTTGCGGCGTGGACTTGATACTTTGAAGCAGCAATTCCAACTTCGCCTCTTCGTTTTCACAAAGCTCCACCTGATAATAAAGGTTCGAGCGATAAAATCCGTGAACCATGCGTTCCGGATTTTTCAAATTCAAATGCTTTGAAATATCATCCAGAACCGTCGGCGTTGCCGAGGCCGTGAGCGCAAGAATCGGCACATGCGGGCAGATTTTCTTAAGGACACTTAATTGCGCATACTCTTCACGGAAATCATGCCCCCACTGTGATACACAGTGAGCTTCGTCCACCGCAAAAAGAGCGATCTGACGATGTTGAATCCATTTTTGAAAGCCTTCTTTCTGAGCCCTTTCCGGCGAAAGGTACAAAACAAAGGCGCCGCCTTTATTCAACTCAGCAAAAACATCGCGTTTTTCATCGTCCGATTGACCTGAGTGCAAACAGCCCGCAGGAATGCCCAGTCTTTGTAAAGACATCACTTGGTCTTTCATCAAAGCTATCAAAGGTGAAATAACAATCACCAGCTTTTGAAAGTGGACAGCCGGATATTGATAACACAAAGACTTACCGCCTCCCGTAGGCAGAACGGCTAAGACGTCTTTTTTTGCAAGAACCGCATCAATGATCTCTTTTTGCCCGCGACGAAATTGCGGAAGATTGAAGTATTTTTTTAGTAGATCAGATTGCGATGCCTGCTGGATTTCCATACCCGTGTACTTTCTGTGAAAGAGTTCTGCGAAGCAACAACAATCTGGCCTTCGCTTTGAAACTCTTCGAGCAAAGAATGAACTGGGATTAGGTTTTATCTGAGGAAGAAAAGACTGACACAAGTGGCCGATGTTTGAAGAAAACTCGGACAAAAAAAGGGAAGATCTTCACAATCTTCCCTTTACTTTTATTTCATTATAACCGTGATCTCTTTTGTTTCCGGAACCATCGATCCCGCATCGGGAATGGTATCGGCGACGACTCCCTGACCGACGAATTTCACTTTCAAGTCTTGACCGTTGATACGGCGAAGAACTTCACGTGTGGTCATGTTCTTTAAGTTCGGAACAGTTTCCCCTGTCGCCACTTCCGTGACTTTATCTAACTCTGTCGCGGTTAACACTTCTTTCGGTGGGATTTTCACAACTGGTTTAGGTTCAGCGGCAATACGACGCACCTTTTTATCAACAGTCGAAACCTCAGCCATCGGAAGTGGAGCAATACCTTCTTTGCGAACCGCATAAGAAGCCAATCGCGAGAATAACGGAGCCGCCACTGTCGCGCCATAATAAGCTTTGCGAGGAGAATCCACGGCGACGTAAATCACAAACTTGGGGTCATTTGCCGGAATGAATCCGCCGAAGCTAGAAATGTAAGCGCCTTTTAAGTAACCACGTCCGTTCGGATTGACTTTCTGAGCCGTCCCGGTTTTTCCGCCGACCATGAAACCATCGACACGAGCGTTGCCACCCGTTCCCCCTGTCGTCGTCACCCCAACAAGCATCGCCCGCATTTGCGCCGCTTGCTCTGCCGTCAAGACACGTCGAATGGGCTTCACTTCAGTCTCTTTAAGCTCTCCTGTTTCAGCATCACGAATGCTGTGAACGATGTACGGAGTGTTCAACACACCACCATTTGCAATGGCAGCAAAGGCATTGGCCACTTGCAAAGGAGTCGCAGAGATACCATGACCAAAAGAAATATTACTGAGCAAGTGCTGTCTCCACGGAAGAGCCTGCACCATGCCGCGCGCTTCGCCCGGAAGATCCACACCCAGTCTTTGCCCAAAGCCGAAATCTAAAAGACCTTGGCGAAGTTTGTCTGACCCCATTTTAAACGCGATCTTAGTTGTTCCGACGTTTGAAGAGACCGCAAGAATTTCACTCACTGTCAGATCTTCAAACTTTTCTTTTGTTTCAGCTTCGCGGATGATGCGATCACCGACTTTGAAGCTTCCTTTTTCACAATAAAATTTTGTATTTGGCTGAATCAATCCGTCACGCAAAGCGGCCGCGATCACGAAAGTCTTCATCGTCGAACCCGGTTCAAACGCGTCCGTCACGATTTTGTTACGACGATGCTCACCAGGAGCCTTCATTGCTTTGTTAACATCAAAGGTCGGCGCAGAGGCCAACGCTAAAACCGCCGACGTTTTTGCTTCTAAGATCACACCCACCGCGTGATCGGCTTCGAATGTAGAAACCGCATTCGCAAGTTCACTTTCAAGTCGGTACTGAAGTTCTGAATCCACCGTCAGACGAAGTTCACTGCCTTCAGGGTTTTCAATGAACATCAAACCGTCATTGATCAAAGGACGTCCGCGGGCATCGCGCTTCACGGATACTTTCTTTTGGTTGCCCGCAAGAAGTTGATTGTAACCAAGCTCTAAACCTTCAAGCCCCTGACCTTCAATCCCCAAGAAACCCAAAGTCTGAGCCAATAAAGTTTCGTTCGGGTACACACGGCGCCACTCTTCGACAAACGAAAGACCGCGAATATCCCATGATTTAATTTCATCTGCGGTCGCTTGATCCAACATGCGCTGAATCCAAACGAAACGACGACTGCCATCTTTAATCTTCGAATACACAGATTCATAAGATTGATTTAAAGCCTTCGCTAATTTCTTTGCTGCGACTTTGCGGTTTTCGATAATTTTTGGATCGGCATAAAGAGAATAAGCCGCCGCCGACATGGCCAAGTCACGACCATTGCTATCAACGATGGCCCCTCGGCGCGCCTGCAAAGTGACCTTGGTTTGAAACTGTCTATTTTGCAAAGAGTTTAATCTGTCATTAGGAAGGAATTGCAAGTAACCCGCACGCAGGATCAACGCCGACCACAGAACTAAAATACCTACAAAGATGATGACAATACGTGATTTCAATTACAGGTCCTTTTTCGCAATGTCTTTATTCACTACTTTATCGGCTTCTTTCGTCATAGCGCCGGTCAAGTGAATGATCTGATTGGCCTGAACTTTTTTAAGTGTGAACTTTTGCTGAGCCATCGTATCCAAAAGCTGCGGGCGTGTGATCTTCGCAAGTGCAATTTCTTTGGTGCGCTTTTCTTCCCACACTTTTTTATGCTCGCGAGTCAGTTTCAAAACGCTATAGCCCATGCGACGTTCTTCCATTTGCAGGAAGACGATGGAAAACAAAGTAAAGATGATAACCAGAATGCTAAAAAAAGGTTTTAGCTGCCTAAAGTTTTCCGAGCTCATCCTGAGCACTCCTCTCGAAGACTCTCAACTTCGCAGAACGCGAGCGAGAGTTTTTGTCACACTCTTCCTGAGTGGGAACGATCACTTTTTTATAAACGGATCTACCTAGATCTTCCGCCTCTTTGAAGATGTTTTTCACAATACGATCTTCTAAAGAATGGAAAGAAATGACGGCCAAACGGCCACCGGGATTTAAAGCTTTCATCATCGCAGGCAAAGCTTGTTCGACAACTTCCAGTTCCGAATTCACTGCCAGGCGCAAAGCCATAAAATATTTTGTAGCGGGATGATGACCTTTGATCTGCCAGCCATCAACGCGTTCAATGAGGCCCGCAAGCTGACTGGTTGATTGGAATGCTTTGGTTTTGCGATCGTTAACAATCGCGCGTACGACACGAGCCGGACGATACACTTCGCCGTACTCTCTGAAGATTCGAATGAGTTCATCCTCTGAAGCCGTATTCACAAGCATCTCTGCTGTCATTCCTTGTTGCTGATTCATTCGCATATCTAGGGGGCCATCGTGATAAAAACTAAAGCCTCGTTCGGCCTGGTCTAATTGCGGAGAGCTCACACCTAGATCTAAGAGCATCATATCAAAGTTATTTAGATTATGTTCTGAAAATTGAGAGAAATTTCCATGTATTATCTTTAACTGGCCCTGCTCGACTTCCGTCTGGAAGCGCGTTTTCGCGTAACCAATCGCTGCTAGATCTTGGTCCATGACCGTGGCTTTCATCTGGGGAATCACATAGCGCATGGCCGAGTAGTGACCTCCACGTCCAAAAGTTCCATCGAAGTACGTTGGACTTTCTTTTTCGCGATAAGGATAAAAGGCGGCTAACACTTCTTGCAGCAAAACGGGATAATGCTCAGGCGAGAACTCAAAAGGCAGCTCGACTTTGGGCGGGATCACTTCTTCTTTGATCTCTACTCTTTCGCCGGATTTCGGTTTGTACTTTTTCATAGCTGCGGACTCTCTGATCTGTAAGGAATTCCCGTGAGATTTCAAGGTATGAATTATTCTATTGAGCGTCAAGTCGCTTTGTCTTAACCTGATTTTATGTTAATCAACTGTCCACGGTGTGGATTCCAGCAACCGAAAGATAAATACTGCGCGCAGTGTGGCGTCGATATGGAGAACTTCAAACCTGCGACACCTCCTATGTGGAAACGGGTTTTTGGAAATCCTTTGGTTCAACTTTCACTTTTGGTGGCGGTTGCGGGTGGCGTGGGAATCAGCCTTTACCAAAAAGGTCAGCAGAATCTTGAACGCCGGGTGAGTTATCTTAAATCCACGGTTCAAATTAATCCTTCTTCAAACACTTCCGTGGCCTCTTTAGCGGAAGCCGTGGATTCAGAACCTACAGAACAGGCCTCTCAAGAGCCCGCAGATATGGCTTCCGATAATGATGCAACGGACGGTACGGTGAGTGCGTTTAAGGTCGCTCCCGCTGCTGGGGCAAACCCAACGGCTACGGCGACTCCGTCTCCCTCTGCCACTGAAAAATCGGCACGCGCGGGCGCTAAAGATGGTTCTCACTTGGTGGTGTATTACGCGGAAGTAGGACGAGGCAGTTTAAACGCCATCATGGGGGCCAGCCGTAGCACGGGGCAGTTCATGAACTTCAATGACTACGTAGCAGGTATTCTTCCAACCGTTGATTCGAATATCAATCGCCCTCAGATCACTATTCTTCACAAAGAAGATCGTGCTTTAGATGGTGCTCGCACTTTACAGTGGTCTTATTCAATTAAAGACCGCAGAGACCCTTCCGTAGAAATCGGTCTGACAACTTTTTTTGAAATCAGTGAAATCGAAGGCAACACGCTTCGCGGAAATTTGGAGATTCAAAGAACTTGGAAAGACCCCACACCTTCGGGAACTTTCGAAGTGCAACGCAAATCTTTCCCCGCGATTTTCGAAATCGGTGGCCGCACAGGATTTTTCTTAGCGGGCGTCATGCCGCCGCACTCGAATCTTGAAAACGAAGACGAACTAACAGCCATTGATGTTTTCAAAATTTTGCGTTCGCCGCGCTTCAGAGCCGGTGACAGCGAGTTTGTGATTTTCATCGAGTTCGTTAAAGGCAACTAATCACCAAAGGTCATTTATGGGATTTCATCAGGAACTGGGACACAAATACGGGTCTCAGGTGCACATCATTGACAGTCCTTTTCTGAGTGGTCTTCTAGCCCGCTTGTGCTCTCCGGACTGCTATCAACCCGAAATCAACCGCATCGTGGAAGTGCTTTACACTCACTTGATATCTATCATCATGAACAATGAATTTAAGTTGGAAAACTTCACGCAGCCCACGCGTATGACGGATGTTCATCCCGATAAAAAGCTTCAGGGCGTGCGTCTGTCGGCAGAGCAAAAGGCAGTCAGTGTGAACCTGGCACGTGCGGGTACTTACCCCAGCCATATTTGCTACAATGCTCTGCATTTTTCCTTAAAACCGCAGAACGTCCGCCAAGATCATATCTTTGCGGCGCGGGTGACGAACAACAAGGACAAGGTCACGGGAGCCGAGTTCGGCGGTATGAAAATCGGGGGTGATGTGAAAGACGCCCATGTCATTTTCCCCGACCCGATGGGTGCCACGGGCAATACAATGATTACCGCTGTGGACCACTATAAGACCCATATCGAAGGTCCCGCGAAAAAGTTTATCGCGTTAAACCTGATTGTAACCCCTGAATATTTGAAGAATGTTCTCACCGCCCACCCTGATGTCGTGATCTATGCCTTAAGGCTTGACCGAGGACTGTCTTCTGCGGCAGTTTTAGAGGCTATTCCTGGGGAATTTTGGGATCAAGAGCGCGGCCTGAACGATAAACAATACATCGTGCCTGGCGGCGGCGGCTTTGGCGAGATCATGAACAACTCTTTTGTGTAGATATGGAGAGAGCACTATGACAAACCTTTCACTGAAACCTTACATCACTGAAGAACAAATTCAGGCAAAAGTAAAAGAGTTGGGCGAGACTCTTTCTAAGAAATTTAAAAATGAAAAAGTTGTCGCAGTCTGCGTTTTGAAGGGTTCTTTCATGTTCTACTCTGACTTGATCCGCAACATCAATGCAGACATCACTTGTGAATTCTTTGGCGTGGCTTCGTACCATGGTGGAACTTCTTCTTCTGGTGAAGTGAAAGTAACATTGGACTTGGCAAGCCCGGTTGAAAACTGCCACGTGATTCTGGTTGAAGACATCATCGATACGGGTCTGACGATGAACTACTTGAAAAACGCGATCCTATCACGCAAACCAAAAAGCCTGACAACAGTATCACTTTTAGAAAAGCCGGATGCTTTAAAAGTAAAATGTGAAATCGATCATGTTGGCTTCAAGATTCCAAACGATTTCGTTGTTGGTTACGGCTTGGATTACCAAGGTTACTACCGCAACCTTCCTTACATTGCGCAAGTTCAAAACTTCCAGTAATTCATCACTAAAAGTGATTTCAAAAAGGGAGCCTTGGCTCCCTTTTTTATTTTGTTAATTCGCAAAGCCCCGTTTGCATCTCAACAACCCTTCCCCTTGAAACATGACCACTCAAAGGCTCAGGCTAAAATCATCTTCATGGTTGAAGCAGGCGCCCCGACACGGTATCTAGTTTGTGAAGTTTGTGGCTATCATATGCCAGTGCCTGTGCATGTGCGCGCGACGATTATCTGCGATCGCTGTGGCAGTCGTAATACGCGACTGAATCCTAAATCCACAAAGCTGACGGCGGCTTTTTCCTTTACGGCCTTGATTCTTTATCTTCCCGCTAACTTCTTTCCATTTATGACTTTGGAAATCTATGGAAATCGTACGACATCGACAATTTGGAGCGGGATCGTTCAGCTTTCGGATACGGGATATTGGCCCATCGCCATCATCGTTTTTTTAGCAAGTATTTTGATTCCGCTCATGAAACTGATCGTTCTGTTTTACTTGGCCGCCACCGCCAAAAACAATCAGAATCCGCGTTTTAAAACCACTCTTTATCACATCGTAGAAGCCATCGGACGGTGGTCGATGTTGGATATTTTCTTATTGGCAGTTTTAGTGGCCGTCATGAAATTAGGAAATCTTGCAGAGGTTCGTCCTGAAGCAGGTTCCATCATGTTTTTACTTGTCGTGATATTTACAATGCTCGCCTCGGCGTATTTTGATCCACAAATGTTATGGGAAAGAGAAAGTGATGACTGAAACAGCCACCGAACAAAAAGTGAAAGCCCTGAAAGCCGGATGGTATATCTGGCTTTTCCCCGCGTTTGCGATTGCCATTTCCGCTTGGCTTTTTTGGGACTATTGGCAACAAAGAGGTCCGCATATCAAAATATCTTTCGAGGACGGATCTCAAATCCAGCCAGGGAAAACACAGATTCGCTATCGTGGGGTGACTATTGGTGACGTACAAAAGGTCACTATTTCCGAAAACAAAAAAGATGTGATCGCCCACGCTGTCTTACAAAAACACGCCGAAGAATTTGCCGTTGCGGGAACGCGCTTCTGGCTGGTGACTCCGAAGGTCAGCTTGCAAGGTGTTTCCGGATTAGAAACTTTGATCGAAGGCGCCTACATTTCTGTCGATCCTGGAAAAATCGGTGGAGAACTAAAAACAGAATTTAAAGGTAAAGAAGGAGGCGAGTCCAAAGATCCACTTGAAGACACCAGCACTTATCAATTGGAAACAAGTGACTTAGGATCCGTCAGCTCTGGAGATTCTGTGACCTTCAGAGGAATGAAAATCGGCACCGTAACCAAAGAAACTTTGTCTAAAACAGGTCAAACCGTTCTTTTGCAAATCAATATTTTAAATCGTTACGTCCGAGTTGTCAGAACGAACACTGTTTTCTGGCGCTCTTCAGGTATTAGCGCGAAGTTGGGTTTATTTAAATCCGAATTAAAAATTGACGCTCTTGATACCGTTCTTCGCGGAGGCATCGAACTTGCGACCCCCTCCCCGGCGGGAGAAATTGCGAAGGCTCAGACGAAATTTCCATTACAGGCCGATCCGCCTAAAGAATTTGAAAAATGGAACACGGTTTTAGAATAAAAAAAGGGGCCGAGGAGCCCCTTTTTGTTAACGAAGATCAAAGAACAAAAATTCCGTTTCTTTATTAGCTTTAATATTCAACATCGTTTCATTTTCGATCGCCAAAGCGTCCCCCGATTTTAAAATCGTCCCGTTGACGACAAGCTCCCCTTCCGCCAATTGCACATAAGCACCACGGCCGGGACGAAGAGAGACCTGTTGTTCCACTCCAGGTTCAAAGATCGCGGCATAAAGATCCACATCTTGATTTATTTTCTGACTATCCCCACGCCCATCTTTCGAAACCAAAAGCTTCAACTGATTTAGTTTTTGTTCGCGCGTAAAGGACTGTTGCGTGTAACCGGGCTTGGCCCCGACGACATCAGGTAAAATCCAAATTTGAAAAAGCTGAAGCTCTTCACTGTCTGAAGGATTGTATTCACTATGACGAATGCCCGTGCCCGCGTGCATGGTTTGAATTTCGCCGGCTTTGATTTCTCCGACATTTCCTAGGCTGTCTTTATGTGCCACCTTTCCTTTGAGGACATAGGTGATGATCTCCATATCTTTATGCGGATGGGCTGGAAAGCCCGCCGATTTCGCGATCCAATCTTGATTGATCACGCGAATGTCCCGAAAACCCATAAATTGAGGATCGTAATACTCGCTAAATGAAAAGGAATGGCGTGATTTCAGCCAACCGCCAAATTCTGCATAGCCTCTGTCTTCGGATTTACGTAAATACATCATATTAGGCCCCTTTTCTCTTCATAAGATGTGCATGAAATAGGCAATGGCAAGCCCTCATGACACGATACAAAACAATGGTCCCATGCGATATGCCGTATTTCCATAGACAAAAAAGACGGGTTCAAAAATACTGTCATTGGGCACCTCTCAGGGAGGATCGATGAAGCAGTACCACGATCTTATTAAATTCGTTCTTGAAAATGGCACTAAAAAAGAAGACCGCACAGGGACCGGAACTATTTCTACTTTTGGTTATCAAATGCGCTACAACCTTGCAGAAGGTTTTCCTCTTTTAACAACGAAGAAGTTGCACACGCGCTCGATCTTTCATGAGCTTTTGTGGTTCCTTAAAGGTGAAACCAACATCAAGTATCTTCACGATAACAAAGTGACGATCTGGGACGAGTGGGCTGACGAAAACGGCAACTTGGGACCGGTGTATGGAAAACAATGGCGTTCGTGGGAAACCGCAGACGGTCGCACCATTGACCAAATCACAAACGTGGTTGAGCAAATCAAAAAAAATCCGAACTCTCGCCGCTTGTTGGTGGTGGCTTTCAATCCAGGTGACGTAGATAAAATGGCTTTGCCACCTTGCCACGCGTTCTTTCAATTCTATGTCGCTGACGGAAAACTTTCTTGTCAGCTGTATCAACGAAGTGCCGATATTTTCTTGGGCGTTCCGTTCAATATCGCGAGCTACGCTTTACTGACTCATATGATCGCGCAAGTTTGCGGTTTGGGCGTCGGTGATTTTGTTCACACATTGGGAGATGCTCATCTTTACACGAATCACTTAGAGCAAGCGCAGTTGCAGCTGACTCGTGATTTCCGTCCTCTGCCCCAATTGAAGTTGAACCCAGAAGTGAAAGATCTTTTTGCTTTCACATACGAAGACATTGAAATTGTCGGTTACGATCCACATCCCGCAATCAAAGCGCCGGTGGCCGTATGATTTTAACCCATATTGTGGCTTGTTCGAAAAATCATGTGATCGGAACTCAAGGGGGGCTGCCCTGGGATCTTCCCGAGGACATGAAATTTTTCCGCGACACAACCAAGGGTCACATCATGATCATGGGCAGAAAGACCTTTGATTCTTTCAATGGCCGAGCTCTTCCCAATCGCTATCACATCGTGATCACCCGCGATCCGTCGAAACAAAGCTTCCCTTCGACAGAATCCAGTCCGGTGGTTTTTGTCTCTTCGATTGAAGAGGCCGTAGCGCACGCCAAACCACTGACAGCAAAATGGGGCGATGAAGTTTTCATTATCGGCGGCGGAGAAATCTACAAACAATCCATGCCGATCACGAACAAAGTCTATCTAACCCTTATCCATCAAGAGTTTCCGGGCGACACCTATTACCCGCAAATTGACGAAAATGTTTTCACACTGAGTGCACGTCGTGATGTGGAAGTGCCAATTCCATTTTCGTTTCTAACTTACATTCGCAAGTAGGGTCTAGATTTATAGTCTCATTTTGAGAACACGGAATTTTGGACTCTACGAACGCGATATTTCCTCCGACAATAGAATTAGCAACCATGCCTTTCGGAGTCGCGATGAAAACGTCCAAACGCTTTGCCACTAAAGAAACTGCGAAGATCGAAGTTTACGGGCATATTGGAATTCTGGTTGCGAGTCTAAAAAATCTTTCCGAAACCGGCGCCTTTCTAGAAGTTTCCCAAGGTGATTACGTCCCGCAAAAAGGAGATCTTCTGAATATGACTGTCCAGCTGGACAGTCTTCGTCGTACGCACAACGTGGCCGCCGAAGTGGTTTGGAGCAAAGGTTTGGGGCTTGGCATTTGTTTTATTAACAAAGAACAAGTTCTGGAAAGAATGATGGCCAAAGCCGTTGGCTTCTAATAAAATCTGTAGATCATGCAGATCCGCACAAAAGTTGACTTAAGCTCATTTAACACACTTCAATTACGTTCCCAGGCAGAACACTATGCGGAGCTTCGTTCACCGTCTGATTTGCATGCCGTTCAAGATGACGCCTCTTTAAAAAAACTGACTTGGAACATTTTGGGCGGCGGTAGCAACCTGGTTCTTCCTTCATCCATTCCCGGTCTGGTTTTGAAAGTTGCTAATCAAGGTAAAGAACTTGTCGCTGACGACAAAGACTTTTGGTTCGTCAAAGTTCAAGCGGGCGAAGTTTGGAATGACTTTGTTCAATGGACTTTGCAGCAAGGCTTTTGGGGTTTAGAAAATCTGTCTTTGATTCCCGGCACTGCCGGTGCGGCCCCTATTCAGAATATCGGCGCCTATGGCGTGGAGATCAAAGACACTCTTTGGGAAGTCACTTGTCTGGATTTAAAATCCGGAGAAACCAAAGTTCTTTCAAATAAAGAATGCCAATTTGCTTATCGCGATAGCTTCTTCAAACAAGAAGGCGCAGGTCGTTATCTAGTTTGGGATGTCACCTTCCGTTTACCTAAGAAAAATGTTTTGCATCTGGAATACGGAGACATCCGCAAAGAACTTGAACGCCAGCAATTAGCAGCGGATCCTCGCACCATTGCAAATGCCGTGATTCATATTCGCCAAACGAAGCTTCCCGATCCCCGTGTTATTGGTAATGCCGGCAGCTTTTTTAAGAACCCGATTGTTTCTAAAGAAATGCGCGATTCTATTTTAATGAGGCACACCGATTTGGTGAGCTATCCGTATTTAGAAACGAATTTCAAACTTGCGGCTGGATGGTTGATTGACCGTGCTGGTTGGAAGGGTAAGAAACTGGGACCGGTTGGCATGTTTGAAAAGCAGGCCCTGGTACTTGTAAATCACGGCGGGGCCTCTGCGGATGACGTGTGGAAGCTTGCCAACCAGGTCAGCTTGGATGTGAAAAACATGTTCGGTGTTGAAATCGAGCCGGAACCGATTCGCTGGTAACTTTTCGCCTAGACCTAAGGCCGTGTGCACCGACTAAAGACTTGTACCTCGACATAGATAAATGACACTAAGGTATTCCTGACAGCCATGTCAGAACCCAAGGAGGGGTTATGAAAATCACCAAGGTGCTCGTTGCGGCCGCTTTTATCGCCGTGGGCTTTTTGCCTTTTCAAAATGCATACACTGTCGATTCCACTCAATATTGGATGAAAGTTCGCGCCAAAGATAAGTTCGAAAGATCTTTGATCGCGAATACAGGTCTTGCCATTGAAACCACGCGCGAAGATTTCGTCGTCGGTGTTGGAAGCCTGGAAGAAAAAAACGCGATTGAGCGTTTGGGTCTTTTAGAAGTCAGCTTCCCGCTAACGGACGCGATGGATTTCCCGACGAAAGATGCCGCTTTTCATAACTACGCGGAGATGACAGAAAAACTTCGCACTCTGGTTACGAACCACAGCTCGATTGCGCAAATGAGTTCCATTGGAAAATCTGTAGAAGGTCGCGATATCTGGGCGATTCGCATTTCTGGAAATCTGGCGCAAGCGGACTCCTTACCTGCCGCCGTGTTCATGGGTGGACATCATGCGCGCGAACATCTGTCGATCGAACTTCCGATTTACTATGTGGAATATCTTTTAACGGAGTATGCGAAAGGCAATCCACGCGTTCAACGTTTGGTGAACAGCCGTGATATTCACTTTATTCCGATGGTGAATCCCGATGGCGCGGAATACGATATTTCGACAGGAAGTTATAAATCCTGGAGAAAAAATCGCACACGCAATAACAACGGCACTTATGGTGTCGATCTCAATCGCAACTACGCGTATGGCTGGGGCGGCGAAGGCGCCAGCACAAGTCCTAACAGTGAAACTTACCGCGGCCCGCACGCTTTCAGTGAACCTGAAACTCAGGCCATCAAGAAGTACGTCGACACGCACGAAAATATCACGATTCTTCTTTCGTTCCACACGTACTCACAGTTGATCTTGTATCCGTGGGGTCATGTTTATGAAAGCATCGCCAATGCCCAGGACAAACAAGTCCATGAAACCATGGCAAAAAAGATGGCCGAGTGGAATGGCTACACTCCCCAGCAGTCTTCCGAACTTTACATCGCCAGCGGGGATACAACGGATTGGTCTTATGCAGAACACAAGATCATCTCTTTCACTTTCGAATTAGATCCAGGAAACAGTGGCTGGGGCTCTGGCGGTTTTTACCCTGGAGCGGGCGTGATTCCGGAAGTGCAAAGAAAGAACTTAGAACCGGTTCTGTATTTGATTGAATACTCTGACAATCCTTACCGTGTTTTAGGATCTGGAAACGGTCCGATCTTTAAGCCTTAATAAACGAAAAAACCCAGCCTTGTGCTGGGTTTTTTCTTTCTATCTGGTTCCTTCCAAAGCTTTTCCACGCAGTCGAACATTCGAGCCGCCAAATTCTTTGGCCCGTTTTTCTTTTGAACCTAGATGCTCGTTGACGAAACTTTCACACTCACCGGCCAAGGGATCACCGGAAGGTTTCTGGCAACAACGCAGAACTGCCGCCGGAAGTTTATTGAGCTTCATTTGCGGATCTTGCGCCATCGCCACCGAATAGTCCGAAGCACTGTGACCTTTATTAAATCGGGTGACTTCTTCACCGTTGATCCAGATATGAGGTCCTTCCCCTTTATTGCACGTGATTTCAATCGTGGACTTAGGTGTTTGTGCCAGCATTTCACTGATTTCCTGAATGCTTGAAAGGGCCTGGCTATTTCCGTACTGAGAAAGACATTTCTTCGTCATGTCTTGATTCTTGTTGAAATAATAGTTGTCGCGACAGCGCGCTAAAGGAGATTCAGAAGAAGTTTCTCGCACCAGCCACAACGAGGCCGCCATAGAAACTTCCAAACATCCTGAACTCACCACCATATTGCAGGTTAAAGAAGCTTGTGCGTAAGGAAAGAACAAAGACCATAAGCCCGCGCCTTTGGACTTCGCCGGCAAAATCTTCATACTCACCAATCGACGCAAGTACGACATCTTTTCTTCCAGAGTTTTATAACGATCGACTTCGATCTTGTGACCGTTGACTAGGAATTCACCCCGAAAATAGTCCGTTATTTCAACTGAAACCTTCGTGCCATCAGAAAACTTGTAGGTGATGATTCCGTCTTCGTTGGCCACTTCGGGCATTTCGACCCACAGTTTTTTCTGTATAAGACCTTCAAGATATTTCACTTCGCCTTCATTCAAGCGAGGTTTCAATTTTTCTAATGCTTCAGAGGGTGACTTGATACGCGAAAGACTTAACGCCGTATCGGCGATGATCTTTTTCTCTACGTCCTGCCTAGGAGTCGCAAAGACAGCAAAAGGTAAAAACAAACTGAGGATCAGTGCAGAAACTTTCATAGGAACCTCTAATTGTTATGACCCTTAACGTATCGGTTTGTTACACACCGGACTTTAGAAAAGCGGCCGCACCCAAGTCCCCGCCATTTTCGACCCCTGTCTCGAAGTTAGACAGGGTTCCTTGCCTAAAAACAAATATAAAGAAGAATACGGCGCCTTCATTTTGCACTATACAGCCATGAGGGAAAATTCGTATGCGCCAATTCAAGCTGTTCGTTGCCTTCATGCTGTGTTTTTCATTTACGTCGGCCTATGCCCAAAGTCTTTGCCAGGTCTCTGGTAAAAGTCGTTTGGCCATGGACCAACGCGATGATTTAAGACTGAAATGCTTGAAGCAGAAAAAAGCGCAGCTCAATGTCTCTTCCTGTTTAAATATCGCTAAGAAAATGGAGTATTCAACCAACGCCGAAGAGGCTCGCCTGGTTTGTCTTTATGATCTTCGCGGCATCACGATCAAAGAATGCCATGCCATTTCTAAAAGCATGGAATACGCGGACACCGGAGATGAAGTTCGTTGGGAATGTCTTCGCCGGTTCAATCGCTCTTTAACGAAAAAACAGTGCACCACTTTCGCAAAGAGCATGGCGTATCCTGCCAACACTCAACGAGCAGAAGTTTACTGCGCGCAGGAACTTGAATAAGCAAATTCTAATACCGATCACATTCAATACTTAGAACCTGTTCATTACAGGTTCATTACAATTCTGTAAAAAACCAGACTTGCCCCTATCTGCAATGCTCCTTATTCTGTCCTCATAGGACACGAATCCAAAAGTGCGTATTTAGAAGGGATAACTCGGTCATGACTCAATCTATTGAGAAAGAAAAAGCAAAGAAAACTAAGATCATCGTGAAAGCTCCAACACAAGAACGTTCAAGGCAGACTGTGGCCACGATCTTAGATGCTTGTTCTCGTCTTCTTATTTCAGAAGGCTTCTACTCTATTACTACAGACAAAATCGCGAAAGAAGCCGGCGTCAGCATCGGGTCTCTTTACCAATTCTTCGGTAATAAAGAATCTGTTGTTCAAGCAGTGGTTAAAAATATCGTTGAAGAAGATAAACGCATCATCAGTGAAAAGATGCGCGCGATTTCCCCACTTCCGCCTGAGCAACGAGTACGAGCGATGATTGAACTTGCTGTGGACACGATCCGCCGCAACTCTGAACTTCGCGCGAAACTGACAACGATCCAATATTATGTTGCTGAAGCATCTTATATGTCCGAGTCGATCCGTTTCTTCCAGGAAGTTGTTCGTTACAATCTTCCACAAATTCCGGGTCGCGATATGGAAAAGGTGTCTTATCTTGTTGTGAATGCTTTCATCGGTTTGGTGAATACAATGTCTATCGATAGACCAGAAGCCATTCATGATGCCGGCATCGTGCAAGAAATCACTCAAATGTTCTTTAAATATTTAGATCTAGAGCCTGGTAACACAGCGACATCCTCCGTAGGTGCTCGTGCTAAAGGCGACTTTATCTAAATAAAAAACGATCACCTAAAAAAGAAAAAGGGAGCGAAAGCTCCCTTTTTTATTTCGTATTTTGGAAAACTCTAGCGACCTTTTTTATCTTCCATCGCGACCGTACGATCTTTTCTAGCCAATGAAATCAAAGCCACATTGTATTTATCTTTAGGAACTGAAATCACGGTCTGCGCTGGGATCGGATGTCCTTTGCGCGCCTTGTGTGTCAGGTGAGGATTGTAAACTTGCGCTTTTGAATCGTCTCCGTCGAACCAACTAACAATCTCTTTGTACTTCACTGAAACGGGAAGTTTTAAGTCTTGTGCCGGCAAGGGTTTTGACCAAACCACAGAGCCGTAATACTTGTTCGCGTTTTTTTCCACTTCAAGTGCCGCTAAGAAGCTTGCATAGAAGTTGCGGGAAGCAAAACCAAAACTCTTACGAGAGCGAACATTTTGAATCAGTTCACCCAACTCGCGAGTTTCATAACTCTTTGTCATTTTCAAAACGCCTGTAGGGCCATGGTTATAACCAGTCACCGCCAAAGGCCAGGATTCTAACATACTGTAGTTTTGACGAAGCAGTTTCGCCGCCAGTTTCGTTGCCTCTAAAGGATGATTTCGTTTGTCCACCACAGGAGAAATCATTTTATAAGGACGAGCCGTGTAAGGCATGATCTGCCAAATACCGCTCGCACCGACTTTAGAACGCGCCATAATATTAAAAGAGCTTTCTACGAAAGCCAGACGAGTTAATTCTACGGGAACCTTGCTGTCACGGAAGATTTTTTCCATGTCTTCAAGATAGCGGCCAGAATAAAAGATGGCGTCTTGCATACGGTCTTTTTGACCTAACTGAAAACGCAGACGTTCGCCTTCTTCAGGAGTCGACAAGCGAGCCGCGATGATCTTTTTCACTTCATCGACTTTCTTTTGTTTTTCACGCTCGGTTTTTAAACCTTTAAGATCGACGATCTCGTAAACGGTTTCCACGTTTTCTGCATCGTGAATCACACCTTGCTCTGTCGTGTATTTCGTATAGACGTCGATCCAAAATTGAACCTGTTTTTCCATGCCTTTAGGAATAGAGAAAGCAGATTCGTTGTATCCCAAGGCTGCGGACTGATCGGCAAAAACAGGGGCACGCCAAGGACGAATCTCCTCAGGACTTCTGCTTAAGACTTGCGGCACGACTTGCGCAGCAATATCGCCTTGCGCTCCCGCGATTGGAGCAACAGATAAAATCGCGTATAAAATTGAGACACTCAGCTTTTTCATCGAACGTCCACCTTCCTGGTTCTCATTCGGCTTATTTTACTAGATAGATAAGTAAATTATCAAAAAACGCACGAATCTTTGTTTCATCCGTAGACCCGTTGTAAACAAACGAAAACGTGACAACCCGACCATCCTCTAATCCCGCGTAACCCGCTAAGGATACGACGTTCGTGAGGAATCCCGTTTTAGCACGCACCCAACGTTCCGCCGCTGAGTTCTTCATTCGCTTTTTGAGCGTGCCATCGACGCCGGCAATGGGCAAGGACGTAAGAAATTCGGGCTGGACTCGGAAATCATCACGCAAGTGGTCTAAAACTTTCCACATGGCAAAAGATGAGATTCTGTTTTCACGCGATAATCCCGAGGGCGAATTAATCTTGTACTGATCCGCGGGCAATCCCAGACTTTGCAAATGCTCATTGATGACTAGCACGCCATCCGCCAACGTGGCACCTTTTGCTTTTTTCGCAACACCCAGGTTCTTTGTCAGCATTTCCGCCACGTAGTTGTTCGAAAACTTGTTCATGTCAGCAACCATCTGCTCGATCGGCTTGCTTTCAGACTCTGCTAAGAGGTCTGACTTCTCTGGTGTGACACCGTTCTTCACTTCTCCGGTGAGTTGAATTCCACGTTGAGCCAAAAAAGCTTTCAAGTTATAGCCTGCCCAAAGGTCGGGTTGCTGCACGTTCTTGAAAACCACGATTTCTTTAAGGCCCTGTCCAATAGAGCCGCCCACTATAATCACGTCGCCGGGAAATTTCTTATCGTCTTCTCGATCGGCTAAAAGATTATTTCCAGATCCAGACACTGTTTTAGACCGATTGATAAGACGGATGTATTCATTTTCTGGATCAATGAAAACTTGCGCGTTCGAGCCGACACCGTTGGGGCGCACGAAAATATTCACCGAATTCCAGTTAAAGCTCATCGCCCCCACCGGAGCATCATAAGCACGATCGACTCGTTCTTTTTGTCGACTGAGGTCGTAACGGACTTTGTCAAAAAGAGTGTCGTCAACGATGATGTCACCTTCGATTTTCTTGACGTTATTGCGAGTGAAAGCATTGACCAGATACCACATGTTTTCCGAAACGAAAGAAGGATCGCCTCCCCCTTTTAGATAGAGATTCCCTTTAAGAACACCGTTTTTCGGTTCAACGTTGGATAAGAGTTGAGTTTTGAATCTGTGGCCTGGAGGAAAGTGCTCTAGCACCGCCGACGCTGTGGCAATTTTCGAAATCGACGCGGGAATCATCACTTTCGTGCCATTGGTGTCGAGAAGAACTTTCATTTCTTCGCCTTCGCCCACGGTGGCATACATGCCTAAGTCTTTAGCATCCACACCGAACTTTTTTAAAAGAGCCTGATATTCTTTTTGCAGATCTGCGAATTTATCTTTGGATTCCGTCCCTGGTTTTTGAGCGTTCGCGAAAACAGAAAAAAACAAAATGGTGGCAATAAGATATTTCAAGTCCAGCTCCCCTCGGGCGTCCCCGTCTAGGTATAGTAAAGGCGGAAGTTTTTCTTCGCAAGAACTGGGATGAATTGTTAGACTGAAGTGCATGAAAAAACGCGAATGGCTTATAGTGATTCTTCCTTTGCTCGCAACCTGGCTCGTGGACCGTGTCACGAAAATCTGGGCGACAGGAATCACACAGCTAAAATCTTTTGGTCCGGTTCACTTTGTTTTGCATCACAATCACGGCGCAATGTTGGGACTGTTTTCAGATTTGCCGTCTGTACTAAGAATCGTGTCTCTTTCTACGGGTGGAGCGTTCCTTCTTTGCACTTACGCTTTGATTCAATACCTTTTGCCGATCAAGTCCCTGACTTTACGAAGTGGTCTTTCCATTCTTATTGGCGGCATCATCGGCAACGTCACCGACCGGATTATCTGGGGTTATGTGGTGGACTTTATCGTTTTGGGTACGCCATCGCTTTCAAGTCCAGCATTCAACTTAGCGGATGCTTTGCAATGGTTAGGTTATGCATTGATTGTCTATGCGATCATTCGTGAAGGCGAACTTTTATGGCCTGAAAACAATGTTCGTAAGCAATATTGGGTGAACATGCCATTTCAGCTGAAGTACTGCTTCATTCTGATGGCGGTAGGTTTAAGTCTGACTTTGATTTGTTTGGTGTTCTCGTACACATATATGCGAGTGACGATTCAAGAGCTGGTGGGGAATAACGCGTTCTTATTGAATAAGTTCCTGGTTCCTTACGTCATCACTTTTATAATTATCTGTATCGCGTTTTGTGCCATCTTATTTGCTGTGGGTCGTTTGATCTCGCACCGAATTGCCGGACCGCTTTATGCCTTCGAGCGTTTTCTAAAGACTTCTTTGGAGGGAACATCTTCGCCTCTGAAACTGCGAGCTGGAGATGAATTTAAACACCTGGAAGAACTGGCCGAACAAATCAATGAGCGCCTAAATCAAATTAAAAAAGAGCGCACCGTCAACGTCATCGAATACAAAGAAGATGAAAACTAAAAAAGGGAATCTGTGAAGATTCCCTTTTTTCTTTATTAAGCCACATCGTTCAAGGGCAGTAAGTCTTCATTCGTCTTTGCGACCGTTTTTGGTGTCGCTGAAGATGGTCGGGCTTTCTGCGCCTTTACCGGAGGAGGCACCGGAGATGCCGCCAACGTCTGCTCGCCTTTAATAGTTTCCACTAAAGTAGCAATCACTTGAGTCATGCTGTCAGCTTGGGCTGAAAGTTCTTCGGCGGAGGCTGCGGCCTCTTCAGAAGTTCCCGCGTTGATTTGCGTTACTTGATCCAATTGATTCATCGCCTTACTGATCTGAGCAATGCCATTGCTTTGTTCTGTGCTTGCCGCCGCGATTTCATTGTTTAATTGAGTCACCTTCTTCACGGCATTGACGATTTCATTAAGAACCACACCACTGCGCTCAGCTTGCTCACTGCCGATCTCGATACGCTCCACAGAGGTTTTGATCAGTTCAGTAATATCCTTCGCGGCTAAGGAACTTCTTTGCGCCAAGGTTCTTACGGCTTCCGCCACCACCGCAAATCCCTTGCCTTGTTCTCCCGCGCGGGCCGCTTCAACAGCCGCGTTGAGCGCCAGAAGATTCGTTTGAAAGGCGATATCATCGATCACGTTAATGATCTCTGCGATTTTTTTAGAGTCTTGTGAAATACCAGACATCGAGCCCACCAACGTGCGGATTTCTTGTTCACCACGAGTGGCAATCGAACTTGTCTCATTAGACAAAGAAGCCGCTTCAGCCGCATTGTTCGAGTTGACCTTCACCATAGATGAAAGCTCTTCAATTGTAGCTACAGTTTCTTCCAAAGAAGACGCTTGCTCTGTCGAGGCCTGTGAAAGCTGTTCGGAAGAAGAAGCAATCTGTTGGGCCGCCCCTGAAACCTGCATAGAAGCACTGGATAGATTTTCGATCACGGTATTGATGGCTCTGCCTAAAGAAACCAAGACAAATCCCGCTAAACCTGTTCCTAAAAGAATCGCGAAGGCACTTACGAAGATCATCAGCATGCGTGCGTGCTCATAATTACTTTGTGCCATGGCCGCTTCTTCTTCCATGCGTTTTTCGTTGCGCTCGACCGTCGAGTTGATGATCCCTTCTCCGAATTTTCTTAAGGGAGCGCCCTTTGTCTGAGCCATAGTTAAAGCGGCTTTATCATCACCTTTGGTTGAATGATTTTTTACTTCCGCCGTCGTATTCCACCACGTCAGATAATTTTCTTTAAATTGTTCCATTTCCTTTTTTCCGGTCTCGGTAGAAATGGCATGTAAAGAGTCAATTTTTTTAAGCATTTCATCATGGCGCTTTTCCATCAAGCCCCAAGCCGTTTCCATAGCTTCTGGAGAATCTTCTAAGATCAAATTCTTTTCATTCATCATTTGCAAATAGAACAAAGCCTTGATGTCTTTAACTAAAGAAACGCGCAGGCTTTTTTCTTCGACAATAGATTTTAAGGACAGGTTGATGCCTTCCATACGAGTAAGACCGATACCGGCAATTGTTAATGAACCAAGCACAAGAATGGCCATCACAAAGGCCAACTTAAAGTTGAGACTTCTTTTTTTCATTTAGATTTTCCCCTTAGTTACGCACAACACATCTTGCATTTGTATGCAAAACGACGAGGGGATTTTCGGAAAACAAACAAACAACTTAAGTTTATTTCTAAACAAATTTTATTAACACGAAGAGATCTTCGCCGAAGAATTTTTCGGAACACTTCGAACGAAAGTCGGATTTTACCTCTGAAAAAACGTGTTAAGGATTGTTAAGCGTAGACGACGGCCACGTCATTGATGCGATTTAAGTAATATCTCTTCGCCGTTTTTTCATTGTGACAAAAGGCTTGCAGATAATCGCCATCCGGATTTCTTACAATTCCAATAGGAGTGATCCGGCGAACTTCGCCTTTTGCAGAGCCTCCCATATAAACCATGTCGATGTCTCGTTTTGCTAGAATGGCTTCTTTGATAAATTGAAATTTCGGCGCATTCAAAGCGGCTAGTGAATAATCTTTCCACCAAAGATTCTTGGCCTGGCTTTTAATGACCTCAGCCAAAGTGACGTTCTCGTTCATTTTTTGAAAGCAAGCTAAGGCCACATAAAGACAAGATTTCGCATCATCGTAGGCTCTATGAGCCTGGCCACCGTCGATTGTTAGATGCTTCACCAAAGTTTGCAGCTTATGATTTTCTACGCCATGAATCCACTTGCGCGAAAGAAGACTGGTGCACAACGCGGGTTCGGATGGAAGAGGCAGATGGTTTTTTTCGAAATCTGCCGCCAAGAATCCCATGTCAAAAGGGGCATGGTGAGCCATGACAATCGTACCTTTGATAAAATCATGAATCTCGCGGATCTTTTCTGACATCGGTGGAGCGTCGGCGACCATCTCGTTTGTGATCCCGTGAATACCGATAATAAAATCCGTCATGAGTTCGCGCGGCTTAATTAGAAACTGCAAGCGCCCGATCTCTTCCCCTTTATACCATTTGACCGCACCGAATTCGACGATGTCATGCCCGACCGGGTAAGCACCGCTTGTTTCAGTATCGAAAGCCACAAAGGTATATTCGTTCAAAGGAAGATCTAAATTCATAGGAACAGGCACCATAACACCTTTTTGTGTCAGCGACCAGAGCCAAAAGTCCAGTCCCCGAAATCCCTGCAAGTGAAGTCTTTGTTTTTCAATCGCGATTAGTTCAGAATGAAAGCACTTATCTATGCGAAGATACATTGCTTTTATAACTATTCTTATCAGTTCGTGGACAGCTCAAGCCGCCGATGGAACATCGCCGACGTTTGATCTTTCCGGAGACATCAGCCTGTTATCTCATTACGTGGAAAATGGTTTGTCCCAATCGGACAGATCCCCTGCTCTGCAAGGCGCTTTTTGGTTTAACTTCGGTTCCCAATTTCGCTTGGGTGTTTGGGGTTCCAATACGAACTTTGAAAATAGTGACGATCACTTTAATTTAAGACTTCTGGGCGATATCAAGGTCAGTTTTTCTCAGAACACCAACTTGATTATCAGCTACGCGCAAAGCCAGTACTATAACGGTGGCGATCGTAACGGAAATATCATCGGCCTGCGCCTGAATATGTTTGATTACCGCATTATGTACGACAGCTTTAGCAACTGGGAAGGCACGGACGAAAACTCCAAGCGCTTTGCTTTCGGAAAGTTCTTTAATGTTTTCAACGGTTGGAAGTGGGATAACGAAGTTGGATATAACACACCCAATATCGATGAAATAAATCCTTACTTCGATGCGCGGACGGGATTGGGAACAAAATGGGGAGTGATCTTTTTTGAAGGAGCTCTCACTGGTACCAGCGAAAGCTCCCAATTTAATGGTGCCGGAGATTTGTTTTTTATTCTGTCGGCGTCGACGGAGTTGTAATTCCCGCCGCTTCATTCAGCTCTTGATCCACTTGTTCTTTCAAGTTCTTCGGAGCTTCTTGTTCTTTTTTACGATTGCTGATCTGATTCACGAAGTTGTCATACACAGACATATCCACACGTGAAGGACCAAACAAGGCTTCTAACTTACGTGGCTTACGACCGTCCGAAGTGATTTCTTTCTGCGCGATCTTCACGCGGATGAAACCCACAAGCTTCGCTGGATCAATCTCGCCTCGTTTTTCTTTCACACTGATTCCACCGGTGACAGAAACGGTGTTTGTTTCCAAAGAAGCTAAGATTTTATTACGAACTATATCAAATCTTTCTGCCGCCACTTTGTTTGCCGTCATCACGTTGCCATCGGCAACCGCTTGAACAAACAATCCTGACGTCAACTTGATATCCGCATCTTTCAAACCTGTCGTGATGCCTTTGATTTTATCCATGACCTTCACGAAACTTGCGTTTGGTGTCGCCGTGCCTCTTTCAAAAAGCATGTAGTCTGGAATATCAAAGTCATAACCTTCCGGAGTGACTTGTACGTTTTTCGCAACATCATTCATCTGGTCTGCCAAATAAGCAGCCACCACTTTTGTTGAACCCATATCCAAAAGATTTGGAGTTTGATCCGCTGGCTCCATAAAACTTTGGAACGCCTTCAAAGGTTCATTCAAAATATCTAAGAATAACTTTTCAAGAGTGATCTCGGCACCGAAGTTCTGGAAATTGTATTCAATCACAGACGGCGTTGAGAAATAATCTGAAACGGCTTTCTTCGTTTCTTCGGATTGACCTAAAAGCCACATCACCAGGAAGAAAGCCATAAGGGCCGTCATGAAGTCGGCCAAAGCCACCTTCCAGGAACCGCCATGATGGCCGCCTCCTGAAACGATGATCTTTTTGATGACAATGGTTTGCTTTTTTTCTGCCATTTCCTATCCAATTTTCTTGAGGTTCCGTCCTCAGTACTTATTTCTCAATCTGTTCAGCTACGCGGGCTGAAGCCCGCTTCGCCCGTTTGACAGTCGATTACGCTGCCTTCTTAATTTCTTTAGTTGCTTTATCAACTTCGTCAAATGAAGGACGCTCTTCCGGCATGATTGTACGACGAGCGTACTCTACACACACAATCGGAGGCGCGCCTCTTTGCAGAGCGATCATTGCCGCTTTAATACAAGCTAGGTAACGACCTTCAGCTTCAATATCCGCACCCATTTTTGATGCTGTTGGAGCAATCAAACCGTAGGCACAGAAAACCCCTAACATCGTTCCGACCAGGGCGCCGGCAACCAAGGAACCGATCTTTTCAACCCCTTCAGTCAAGTGGGCCATGGTTTTAACGATACCAAGAACGGCGGCAACGATACCCAATCCAGGGAAACCGTCGGCGACTGTTTGCACCGCGTGCGCGGCCATGTGTTCTTCGTGGTGAATCGCTTTGATATCGGCATCAAGAAGATCATCCACGTCATACGGAGACATCTCTGCTGACAACGTGATTTTCATCGTGTCACACAGGAAGTGAACGGCGTGGTGATTGTGCATGAAACTTGGATAAGCTTTGAAGATGTCGCTTTTCTCTGGTTCCTCGATGTGTTTCTCAATCCCTTGCGGTCCTTCTTTTCTGAACGCTTGGAAAAGTTGGAACATCATCTGCAACAATTCGACATATTCCTGCTTCTGAGGACCTTTTGCCGTCATCGCCTTGATACTCAATTTGATACCAGATTTAATAATTTTCATCGGGTTCGCAATAATATACGCACCGAGTGCGGCTCCCCCGATAATCATCATTTCGATAGGCGCTGCTTTCAAGATAACGGACATGTGACCGCCGGCTATAATGAAGCCCCCGAACACCATCACGAATACGACTATGATACCTACAAATCCCATAAGATATGACCTCTTCAGTTTCTCTATCGGAGACAGTTGTGGTAATATTGAGTCATTGCCGAATAAACTTGCCCATGGTCCGGACTGGGACTAAGAGGAAAAGCATGAAACGCAGCCTGAAGCACATTTTAGTATTCACACTTTTGCTTTTGACGAGTCCTTGGTCTTGGGCACAGCTGAACACCAACGACACCGATCCTCTTCTGGTTGAAACGAAAGTCATTCCTTTTGAGTGGAACCCCGGCCAGGGTGGAACTCTTGAAATTAAAATGAAACTTCCAGCGGGATATCACGCTTACGATGATCAATTCAAAGTCGTTATCTTGGAGCCCGATGGATTTCAGGTGGCGCCACTGAATGTTGCACCCTTAAAAAAATGGTTCGATAAGTTTTCAAAAAAAGAGCGTCTGGGAATTGAAAATGAAGCGACCTTGCAAGCGCACATTGAAGCTCCGAATCGTTTCTTGAAAAAACATGACAAGATGAAACTTGAGCTGACTTATCAAGCTTGCTCTGAACAGTTTTGTCTTTTCCCAACAACGAAACTGATTGAAGTTCCAATCACTGTTACCGTTGTTGAAGGTTCTCCGCAAATCGTGGAACAAGAAACCACGCCGGCAATGACCTCCCCTTCTTTCTTTGACTCTGGAAGTTTTCAAAAACTTCTAGGCGCAAGTATGTTCACCGGGCTTCTCTTTGTTTTCTTAGCGGGTGTATTCACGAGCTTCACACCTTGTATCTTCCCAATGATTCCAATCACCTTGGCGGTGTTGGGCAATCACGCCAATGAAAAAACTCGCCTGCAAAACTTTATCACTTCGTGTGTTTACGTTTTAGGTATTGCCACGACTTACTCTGTCTTAGGACTTGTGGCTGCATCGACCGGCGGTGTTTTCGGAGCGACCTTAGGAAATCCTTATGTCTTAGCCGTTATCTGCTTGATCTTCCTAGCGATGGCTTTAAGCATGTATGGTCTTTATGAGATTCAAGTGCCGGCGGCGATTCGCAATCGTTTCGGTGCGGGCCAACAGAAAAAAGGTTTAGGCGGTGCTTATCTTACGGGGCTCTTTGCTGGTATCGTAGCCAGCCCTTGCGTGGGTCCTGTGCTGGTTGCAATTTTGACTTACGTCGCTTCCACACAAAACAAAGTGATGGGATTTCTTTTCCTATTTACTTACGCCGTCGGTTTGGGATTGATCTTTATCGCGATGGGAGTGTTCACCGAACTCAGCCGGGCACTGCCTCGCTCGGGTCCATGGATGAACGCATTCAAGTTCATTCTTGGAACTTTGATGTTAAGTGCTTTCTATTATTACTTAGAACTTCTTCTGCCAGAGCGTTGGTTTGACCTAGCGCTGGGTGTGGGCCTGATTATTTTAGCCAGCGTTTACGGTGCCTTCCTGGCAGCAGATCAAGTGGCTTCGCCTTTGAACAAAATCCGCAAAGGTCTTATGCAAGCCGTGCTTTTGGTCGGCGTGGGTTACATCGCTTTAGCAGCTTTTGAACTTCGTCCTTATATCCGCGGTCGCATCATGGCGAACGACAGCTTAAATCAAATCCAAAAACTTCAGTGGCAAGTTTACTCGGAAGATCTTTTGGCAGAGGCTGCAAAAAACGGAAAACCTGTGATCATCGACTTCTGGGCAGAATGGTGCGCGGCTTGCCACGAACTTGAAGAGAATACGTTTTCAGACGCTCGCGTGCGCGCGATGGGACAAAACTTTGTCTTCTTAAAATTTGATGCAACAAAAGACTCGGATAAGTTGCGCGAACTAAAAAAGAAATATGGGATTCAAGGACTGCCAACCGTGATCTTTATTAATCCTAACGGCGTTTGGATTGATGCCCTTACACTGACGATGTTTGAAAAACCGGATGCGTTTTTAAAACGCATGGAAAAAGCAGCCCAATAAAAAAAGCCGGTGTAAAAACCGGCTTTTTTATTTTGAAAAGCTGCGCGTTTCTTTTACAGACGTTTCAAACGCGCGATTTCCATTTTGGCTTCATTCAAAGCGGCTTGTGAAGAAATCATCTGCGCTTCTTTTTCCGCCAAAAGTTTTTGCAAGTGGTTCATGCGAACTTCAAAACTTTTGATCACGTTGTTGTGGCGATCGACCATCTCTTGAACTTTCAGATCCAGGCTTTTGCGCTCGTTCACACGTTGCGCTAGTTGCGTGATCTTCTGACCGGCTTCGGTAGCAAGCCCATTATGGCTTTGCTCTAGACGACCCAAAAGCTGACTTTGTTTTTCAAATTTGATGTTGGAAGATTTAATCAATTCATTCACCGTCGCCACCACCTTGTTCAGCTGGTCTGCCAAGGCTTGATTCTGAGCTTTCAGCTCGAAAATCTGACGATCTGTGTTCAAATAGTTGTTTCCTACTGTGCTCATGTTCGTAGGAATTTCCATTGTAGGACTCTTGGCGACTTTCTTTTCCCCAAATAGTTCCGGATTTAGTTCTTTCTGCATAAGACGCCCCTCCTAGGACTTAAAAAAAATCTACGTCTTCTATCATATTTTTTCTGGACTAAAATTTCAAATGTTCATACTTTATGCGCGAAGGGGGAACCGCATTTTGCTTAAGGTTGGACAACTTTTAAAATTCGTATCTGATCTAAATCCGCAAAATACGCCCACGCGTCTGTCATTCTTCAATTTTTTGCGTGGTTTTCCTCATCCTGACGACGTTTTGACCCCAGAATTGATCGAAATGTTTTTTAACTACTGCATGGATTATCCGCACTGGGCGTCCAACAAACAGCAGCTGGGTCACGAAGTTCAGTTTTTGTTAGAGAATTTCAATAGCTTCTACCAGCAGAAGTTTGACTTGAGTCCAATCCGTTTCCCGCAAAATATGCAGCTGATCGAAATCGAGCATTTCCATGACTTGATTGACGCGGTTGGTACTTATGTTAAGACGCTTTGCGGCGAAAATGACAAGTTCCGCGTTCTTCCAGATCAGAACAAACGCGTGATCGTGATTCTTCTTCGTGAAGATAAATCTTTGGAAGTTCGTAGCTTCGATCGCAAATTCACACTTCGCAATGGTCAGTTGGAGCCTCTTCGTAAAGATTTGGTTCTTTACTACAATTCTGAATTGGAATTGAGCAGCCAGCACACCCACAAAATCGAGGTGGCTCCTTACATTACGGCACAGTTCCGTGTGATGGGCGAAAAGGTCACAGGTTCTTTGCTTCGCGGGTATGTTTTTCAAAAACTTCAAGAAATGAAAAGCGAGCCTCTGGCAGAACAGACGCGCGTTTTATTCCCAATTAAGCGCCTAGAGCAGTTCTTTGTCGATCGCCGAACAGATCCTTACTATCAAGATTTGGTCAGCCAACTTGAAAGAACTTGTGCTTTAATCCAACAGGGTGACTCTGAGGCATTAAAATGGTCTTCGATCGTCTTGAACAAAGCCGAAACCGCTCTGGATAATATCTTTATGGGAGACAAGCTCATGACTCTTCTAGTACGTGACCTCCGTCACGCCATCGGAGAGTACGGCCGTAAGAATATCTCCTCTTCTGACCTCACTGGTGGTATATTGTCTTCACAACAATTACCCGAGGCCGATGAAGAATGTCTGAAAATAACTCCGCTCAAAGAGTTCGACTTAATAAACTAATAGCTGATTCAGGATTAGCATCCCGTCGTCATGCCGACCGCATGATCGAAGAGGGACAAGTCACTGTAAACGGAAAGCGCGTTTACGAGTTGGGTATCAAAGTTGATCCTACTGCAGACCGCATCATGATTGACGGTAAACCTCTTCGCAAACCTTTGTCGCAAAAGTACTACCTTGTCTTTAATAAACCTCGAGGTGTCTTGACGACAATGGACGATCCTCATGGTCGCCCGACAGTGGCGGACTATTTGGGTGAAGTGCCAGCACGTGTCTTCCCTGTGGGTCGTCTGGACTGGGACTCTGAGGGTATGCTGCTTCTGACGAACGATGGTGATTTTGCTAATAAAGTCATGCATCCGAAAGCTGAAGTAACAAAAACTTATCTTGTAAAACTAGATGGTCAACCGCAACCTCACCAAATCGAAAAGCTTAAAAAAGGTGTTTCGATTGTGGGTGGTCGCGTGTCGGCTCGTCATATTGAAAAAATCAAAAAATCCGGCGACAACAAATCTGATAAATACGAGTGGTACAAAATCGTGATCACTGAAGGTAAAAACCGTCAGATTCGTCAAATGTTTGCCAAAGTGGGCTTCGACGTTTTGAAACTTCAACGTGTGGCGATCGGTCGTTTGCGTATGGGAGCTTTGAAATCCGGCGAACTTATTTTCCTTAACGAAGTGGCTGTCGAGCGCGTCTTCTTGGCGGATGATCCGGAAGAAGTAAAACAAAAGCGCACCTACAAAGGGCGCGCGGCTTCTCCTAAAAAGACGGCGAAACCCGCTTCTCGTATCCGCGTAAAAAAAGAATCCAAAGGCAGATAGTCCATGGCTTCCATAAACCCACGCTTAAGAGGCACGATCGAGATCTCTATTGCCAGCGTGGGTTTTGGATTTTTAGGCATCTTCGGTAAGTGGGCTTTTGCTTCCGGTCTTTCGGTCGGAGAATTCCTTTCTTACCGATTTACTTTAGCCGCCCTTCTGATTTGGATTTTTCTTCTTTTATTTAAACCTCAGTGGATCAAGCTTACTCGTCGCCAGACGATGATTGCCGGCCTTTTAGGGGTTTTCGGTTACGCTTTATTCTCGACTCTTTATTTCGAAGCCATCGATGGCCTGAGTGTCACACTCGCGGCTTTGTTGTTATACACTTACCCGTTTTGGGTGAATGTGTTTTCTCACTTTTTCACCCACGACAAAATTTCGAAGAAAGAAGCATTCTGCCTGGTGGGAGCTTCTTTGGGACTGGTGCTTTTACTTTGGGGTCATATCGAGGTTCGTAACATCTGGGCAATTGCGGCAGGATTAGGTTCGGCCATCAGTTACGCGATCTATGTGATGTTATCTGGACGATTGCAACAAGGTGTGCGACCGATTTCTTCAAGTCTTTATGTGATCACCTTTGGTGCGATCACGCTTTCGTTGTTTCATCGCACGGATTATTCGCACGTACAAAGTCTAACAAGCTTTCAAGCCAGCTGCATTTTTGGTATTGCGGTTATCTGCACGATCTTGCCTTTAACCTTAGAACTCGCGGCCCTTCAAAAGTTGCGCAGCAAAGAAGTCGCGCTGCTGATGATGATTGAACCTCTGACCGCGGCTATTATGGGTGCGATGATCTTTCACGAAAGCCTTAGTCTTCGTCAACTTTGTGGGGCTCTTTTAATCGCCGGTTCTTTAGTCATCAATACTTTTAGCAAGCAAGACTCACCTTAGGCCCCCCAGAAATCTTTAACAGTCGTTTCAGTTTGAGACGAAATACTTATAGTGACGCAATATCACGTCTTTTCTCTTACAAACTGTTGTTAAGAATCCGATAAGAAACACATGAGATCCGGAACGTCCATCATATTCATTCTCATGATTTTCTTTGTTTTTTCGGCCCACTCTTCGCCGAGAACCTTCACGTATCAAGGACGTATTCTTAAATCCGACGGAACTCCTCTTGAATACAATAATGTTAGCTTTGCCTTTGAAATTACAAACGCCTCTGGAAATTGCGTTATCTATAAAGAGCAAAGAAACAATATCAATATGCAAGGTTCCGGTGGGGTCTTTGATGTTCCCATCGGCTCGGGAGTAAAGCTTTATCCGACGACAGCCGGTTATGATTTAAGAACTGCTTTTAACAATGCGGTTTCTCATAATTGTGAAGGCGGATCGACTTACCTTCCGCAAGAAGATGACATTCGTATCCTGCGCGTGCAGTTTCATGATGGAGTCGGCTGGAAAGCGATCACTCCCAATAATGAAATTCGTGCCGTGCCATTTGCTTCCTTTGCAACATCGGCCTCTAAATTAGGCGATAAAATCGCCGATGATTTCGTTTTAAAAACATCCGTTGGTGCGTGCGCCATTGGACAGTATCTGACTTATGATGGCACAAGCTTTTCTTGTCAGAACGATGCCGGTGGCGCGGGAATGGTCAGCGACGTGAACGTGACAGCCCCGCTGACAAAGGGCGGAACGGCTTCTATTCCAAGTATTGGCATTTCTGTAGGCACAACCGCGGGAACTGTTGCCGCTGGAAATGATTCGCGCTTTTTGAATGCCGAACGTCTGCGTGGAGTGAATGTATCGTCAACACTTCCGTCCTCGGGGGGACAAGTTCTTCAATATGATGGCAGTCAATGGGGTCCGGCAGCTTTAGGAATTTCGAGTATCACGGGATTGCAAACGGCTTTAAATGACAAAGTCGCCGTCACAATGTTTCCAACATCTTGTTCGGCGGGACAATCTTTGGTGTTCGTCACACCGGCAAATAAATTTGATTGCTACAATATTCAAATCTCTGAATCGCAAATAACGGGAACGATTTCGGGCGCAAAAATTTCTGGAAATATCACGGGAAATGCGGCGGGCTTTACTGGGAGTTTGAACGGCGATGTCACCGGAGCTCAAGCTGCAACGGTTGTTGGAAAAATTCAAGGTGTCGACATTGATACGACGACACCAACCGCTGGTCAGGTTTTAAAATTTGTTGGTGGCAAGTGGACTCCCGCTGCCGACATTGGTACCTCCAATGCGGTTACTAACAGCGGCAACGCTACAAATATTAAAGTCGACACCAATGCCAACAGACCTGCAACAGGTGCTGTCGGCGATATTTACATGGCTTCAGATATCAACACCACTTTCGTGGGTTCCGGCACCGGTTGGTATACTGTCGGGACCTCAAACTTAGCTTACACTTCAGGAACACTGCCTGTTGCACGCGGTGGAACGAATAGCACTACGGCTTTGAATAACAATCGCGTGATGATGTCCTCGGGTGGTGCCATTGTTGAAGCGCCTGCCTTAACAGATGGACAGCTTCTCGTCGGTCGAACCGGAAATTCTCCAGTCGCCGCGAATCTTGTCGCCGGCACTGGTGTGACGGTGACGAATGCTGCGGGTTCAATCACTATTTCTGCAAATGGAGGACTGGCTCCAGGTGGAACTGCTGGCGGAGATCTGAGTGGCACTTATCCAAACCCGACCGTCGCCAAAATCCAGGGAACTTCCGTTTCAGCGACCGCTCCTTCAGGGACGGGACAAGTCTTACGTTACAATGGAACGAACTATGCAGCGAACTTTTTAAGTCTTGCGGATATTCGTTCGACGGTAACACCCGCGAATACTATTTTTCCTTCTTCTCCATGTGCCGCTGATAAAACTTTGAACTGGTCGGTTCTAACGGATACTTTTACCTGTCAGAATATTGGAATCGCCGATTCGCAAATCACCTATTCTTCTAAATCCGCAAAAACTTTTTTAGCCGCGCCCACGGGTGCTGCGGGGGCTCCAACATTTAGAACCTTGGCGTCCACAGACTTACCAACAAGTGGCGTGACTGCCGGAACTTACACATCAGTTACCGTAGATACATATGGTCGTGTGACGGCCGCAACGAATCCAACAACCGCTTCAGGTTATGGCATCACTGACACCTTCGTTCAGAACGGAAATTCATTCGGTGCAGCGGCGGTCTTAGGGACTAATAATGCACAGCCCTTAAGTTTTGAAACGAACGGAACGACTCGCATGAATATCCTTTCGACAGGAAATATTGGTGTGAATGTCGCAACTCCCCTGTCGCCTTTGCATGTCGACGGAATATTCATGGCCGGTGAAAATAGCGAACGCGCTATTTCATTACAACCTGATGTGAGTTCAGGATTAACCGGGGCCGCTTCTGCCGCCCAAATTCGTATTTCCGAACCCAACTTTGATGAAGGGACCGCGGGTTCCACGTTTCTGACTCACGAGTCCGATGGATCCACCATTTTGGGAAATACAAGAAACAATGCAGGCCTCTCGAGCGTACGTTTTGTGACGACGCCAGATGCGGGTTCGCCCACGGAAAGAATGCGCATTCACTCGGATGGTTCTGTGAGCGTGGGCTCAACAGCCGCTCCGGTATTTATGACGGTGAATGCCGGTGGAACTGTGGCTCCTTATGTTCCAGCAACAGATCGCTTAGCTGTGATCGGTAATGCCAACACGGTCATCCAAGTAACAAGTCCCAATACGGCGGCAGGTGGAATTTATTTCTCGGATCCCGAGGATCGCGATCCGGGTGGAATTGCTTATTCACATCTTTCAAATGCTATGTCATTCAGAGTGAATGATGCCACAAGCATGTACATTGATTCCAGCGGCAACGTCGGAGTTGGTACCACAAGCCCTGGTTTTAAGTTTGAAGTCAAAGGCGGCAATGCTCAGATCACCTCGAACACCACGATGGCCAATACGGGTGCGCTTGGCGGACTTCGTATTTTTAACTCTCAATCTTCCAATTCTGCGGACTACATCAATATTGGTTGGATCGGTGAAAACAAGTACGGAATTCAATCGGCTGACGAGTTGACCAATCGCGACCTCTTTCTAAATCCCTACGGTGGAAAAGTCGGTATCAACACCACGGCCTCAAGCCATGCGTTGACCGTCGCGGGACAAGCTTATGTCACTGATGGCGCCGGATTTGTAGAAATTCTGTCTCGCGCAGATTCTGCACTTAATGTCACTAATGACAATGGATCTAAGCGTGGCTTCACTGTCCATCACAATGCCACGACACTGTTATCCCAGTTTTACTATTGTCCCGGTGGGGCCTGCTCTTCAAAGATGACTTTTGATTACAACGGAAATATGTGGATCGCGGGAACTTTAACTCAGGCTTCGGACCTGCGACTTAAAACCAATGTCGCACCTCTAGAAAATAGCTTGGATAAAATTCTTTCTTTGCAAGGTGTGAGTTACGACTGGAAAGATCCGCAAGGGCGTGGACACCAGATCGGTCTTATCGCTCAAGATGTCGAAAAGGTTTTTCCCGAAGCCGTCGAGACCAATAAAGAAGGCTGGAAGGCCGTCGCCTATCAAAACCTAGTGGCTCCTTTGATTAATGCTATCAAAGAACTTCATGCCTTGGTTATGACTCAAAATGAGAATCAAGATCGCGCTATTGCATCCTTGCAGGAATCTAACGAGATTCTGAAAACCGAAGTTCAAAACCTTTCAGAACAAAATCGCCTGCTGAAAGAGGCCCTGTGTGAATCTCATCCTCAGTCCAAGATCTGTCAAAAGAAGTAAATTGCTTTGCTTCACGATACCAACAGCTTAAAATAGAGATATATGCACGTTCTCACTGTGACCTTGCTCTTAATAACCTCTGTAGCAGCGGCGGATGTTTGTCCCGACGGTCGCAAAAGTTCCGACTTTATCCAAGGCCCCTTGCAGTTTGTTCGCTGCCAGAACATTCAAAATGCTTACTTTGAAAAAGATCTTTTAAAGGGAGCGGACGCTTCTGGAAGCCATTTCTATAAAGTCGGATTTAACAAAGTAAATTTTGATCACGTTCAAATGACATCGGTAGAGTTCCGGGAAAACACTTTTGAAAAAGTAACGGGACTGAACTGGAATATTCAAAATTCTCGATGGATGGGTGGAATAATAAAAGACAGCCATCTATCCAAGAATCGCCTCGACGCTTCCAAGTTGGGTGGAGTTAAAATCTATCGTACGAATTTAAGCGAAACCTCCTTAAAGGACACAACCTGGAGCAACTGTTATTTCGAAGACGTAAATCTGGAAGGCGCGGATCTGCGCGGAGCACGCTTCGACATGTGTGTCTTTTTAAATGTACGTATGAAGGGAGCTTTATTTAACAAATACACGAAGCTTCCCATTTCTGACGCTCAAAGATCGCTTCAAGGCATGGTGTATTCACCATGAACAAGACACAACGGCTTTACGGCTTCTTTTTGTCTTTGACCCACATTGTGACCCTTTGGTTTTGGCGGGCCTTTGATTTCAACTACGGACTGTCGTACAAGCTTCAGAATTTAGAATGGAATCCTTGGCCATTTATTCCTGAAGGGCACGTCTTATTTATTCAGGAACATGCGGTGGCGGTTACCAGTGTCTATATACTTTTGTCCCTTCTGACACCTTTACTATTTCTGTTTGAAAAGCCTAAAGACCCCGTTCGTCTTGGCGCATTCACACTGACCCTATTCGCTAAGCTTGCGATCTTTTTTTCCTCTTATGATTTTATGGGTAACTATCACTATATGGGCAACTTGTTGTTAGCCCTTTATGTGGTCTCTGGCGCCCATCTGCTTTTTTTACAAATATCATTAGCGCTTTTTTATTTCGGCGCCGGACTTTTAAAGTTCAATGCCGAATGGATCACGGGTTCGGCTCTTCTTCGTGAAACATTTTTGCAAGGATTCTGGTTACAGGCGGCCTGCGTTTACGTCATCTTGCTGGAAACAGTCTTGATCTGGTTTTTATTTGCCAAAAAAAAATATCTTCGGCTCATTACTTTGGCTCAACTGGTTGTCTTTCATATTTTTAGCTGGCACATCGTCGGATTTTATTATCCGTCGGTGATGTTTCTATTACTGACTGTATTTCTTCTTTATCGGCCAACGGATTTTAATTTCAAGAACAACCTTCCGAAGTGGGCTCCTGTCTATTTTGCCCTTTTCTTAGCGGCTCAGCTTTATCCAAAGCTGCTTAATAAGAATGAAGCTTTGACCGCCGAGGGACGAATGCTTTCTTTGAATATGCTTGATGCCAAAACAGAATGCCTGGCATCGTTTGAGCTTCCAACCCAAGACGGATATTTGTACCTGGATCAACCGCTTTCTTATGCGATTCGCATCCGCTGTGATCCGTTGGTTTATTTTAATTATGCAAAAAAACTGTGCGCGCAATCTTCACATGTCACTGTCCCGAGTGTTAAGATAAATCTGAAATCACGCAAACAGACCGATTATCAAGACACCTGGGTCATTCGTGACCAAGAAATGTGTGACAAAGAACTTACCTATTCGATCTTCCTGAATGATTGGGTTCACGCAAGTCGCGAACTTTCGGCGCCGACATCAGCACCGGAAAAAGCTTACTCTCATTGGCGGGAAAATCCGCAACGGACCGGAGAATCTCGTCATCTGATGAAGGCCTCGTTTACCACTTCCTTGCTGCCCTTTCCTTTTCAGGAAAACATTCACTCTGCCGGTAAATCCAGTCCTATAGCTTTTAAAAACCTTTGGTTCGTAGGAAGCGACAGCGGTTCCTTGTACGCCTTTGATAATTCTTCTTTTCTTTGGAGAGACTATTTCCCTAAGCCTATCTTTGGCTTTCATGGGTCCGGTGTGACCACCGAAGATGGAGATCTCTATCTAGGTGCTTACGACGGAATTCTGCATAAGATCCGCAGTAAAGATGGAAAAAGAATCTGGTCCGTTAAATTGGGAAGTGCGATTGGATCTTCTCCCCTATTGGTAAATGGTTTGCTGTATGTCGCGGTCGAAAATCTGCCTGATAGCAGCACTTTCTTTGCGCTGGATCCGCGCAGTGGGGCTATTCGCTGGAGCTCAAATAAAATCAAGGGACTTGCTCACGCTTCGCTGAGCTATCACGCCAAAAGCGAGCAGGTATTCGGGGCTACGGGTACCGGTGAAGTGATTTCCTTTCACTCGCGGTCCGGGAAGGAAATGTGGCGTATAAACGTCTCGGGAAAGATTATTTCTACGCCTTTAGTCACTGACGAATCCGTGGTCATTGTCAGTACAGAGGGAGATGTCCAAGCACTGAATGTCCGTAACGGAACCTTGCGCTGGCATCATCAGTTAGGCTCGGGATCTCGGGCCTCCCCTTCTTATCATTCTAAAGAAAATATCTTGATAGTTCCCTCTGAAAATGGCGACATCACGGCTTTGCAAGCCGCCGATGGGGCCGAGCTTTGGCGGAAGATGAATGCCCACCTTCACGTATCGAGCGGAATCATTGCCCGTTACGGTAAGGCCGATGTTTATATAGATCAGTGCCAGGAAAAAACTTTGTGTTTTCTAAATGTGAAAACTGGCACCGTGCTAGAAACTTATTCCCTGCCAGACAGTTTTTCATCAACGCCTATGCTGAAAGAAGACGGTCTTTATATCACTCTTGATGGGTCAGCGGGCTTATGGCGCTTGGGTGAGAACGTAAAGACTGCAAAACAGTCTGCAAAGTAGCCCGGTTAATTTCTTGTGCCTTTTGCGAAGGCTCCGCCTTTTGCAAATTCTCGACGACCGTGCCTAAGTATTCTGCGCGATTTAAAGTTGTCCGATGTTGATACTGCGTAAGTTGATAAAGTAAGGATTCGTAGCTTTCAGGTATCGCCTCTGTCATGTTCGCTTGCAAAGCCAAATCTGCATGCAAAAGCTGCCCCGCTATGGCCACAAGAGGATGATTATTTTCTACTCCACCCGGCAAAGGGGAAGGCTTTTGAATAACATCCAATGGAAAATGAATCTGAAAATGATCGCGAATGTAGGTCATCGTCAGATTTCGACAGAACAGCTCTTCTTCTGTCATCGGTTGGCTGTTGACCTCTCGGTAAGCCTTTATAAGATTTTTTTCTTCACAGTTATTGGACGTTTCAAGGCAGTTTAAAATCTTTGGAAGAACGTCTTTACAGACGCCCGGTGTTGTCCACACCAAGTGATCCGCAGACCTGGCGGAAACAAAGTTCAAGCGGGTTTCCAGCTCCGTTAGTTTTTCGTCCATGGATTTAGACGAAAAAAGATTTCGTTCAAAATTTCGAATCAACGTGTCTGAGGACGGAATCATCAAAAGCAGCGCGGTCAGAACAGCACCCAGCGAAAGAGGTCTTTGCAACTTAGAAAGGTTTTGGTTCGCGATGTATGCAAAGTTAATGGCTAATACCGGAAGGAAAGAATAGATAAAGCGAGCTTCTCCGGGGTTCGAGAAGAAAACGGCCGCGCACTGACAAAGAATAAATAATAAGAAAAGGCGGGTTATCGGGTTCGAAAGAATCTGCGATATATAGAAAAGTGTACAAAGAAATATTAAAAGATAAAGACCGCTGAAGATCTTACTGAGGGTCGTCATTCTTCCTTTCATTGGATCAGGATAGAAAGGCCCGTCAAAGATGTTCAGCAAGCTGCGCGATTGCAAGGCCGCCACCCACGGTCGTTCTTGCACACAGGCCTTCGCCGTTTGCACATAGTAAAACGTATCGCGAAAGTCATTTTCTAAAAATAAAGACCGCGTTTCTCTAAGAGACCAAAATGATGGCGGTCGAAACCAGAATGAATTCTGCTCATTTTTAAAATCCAGCGTGGGTGCTTGACACCAGGCCTGAGCGATATTGGCGCCGCGGTTTAAATTCAAAGATGCTGTTCCTTGCCGATCAAATCGACTGTTCAAAAGCGAAAGACCCGCTAACAGAAACACCATGAGCGCAAAGCCAACCAGACTCTGCTTCCGAGACATTCTTTTTGCCTCAATCGGAAAAGTGAGCGCGTAGAACGAAAAAAGCAAAAGGAATGGCAGAATAATATTTCTTAACGCAAACGAGATACCTAATAAAACGAAAATGCCTAAATGGCGTGTCCACGATGACACTTTGAAAACTTCAAAGTAAAGCCCCAAAGCCAACACCGTCAGGAACTGAAAAAGGCTTTCGCTTATGTTTAACGAATTCAAATAAATCTGCATGGGATTAAGCAACAAAAAGAGCCCTAAAACCCAGTTTTGCCATGGCGAAGCGACATGAAGATGACGCAGGAATCGATAGACTAGATAGGCGGTGCCCAGCCCGAAACTCTGATTCAGCCAATAAAGAAGACTCAAGCGATATTCTAAAAGACCAATAGTATCTAAGATTTTATAAATAAGGGCCAGCCAAACCGGATAAGAACCCCATGCCGCAAAATTTCCGAAAACTTCGCCAGAAACCACGGCCAACGCTCGCTCATCGAAGCGAAAGGCCATGTGAATGTTCCACGCCTCGCTTTTATAAAAAAATACGAAGAAAGCGAATCGAAGAAGAATGCTAAGAAGAAAAAGTCCCCGTAAGGTTAAAGAGATATCACACCCGTCCTAAGAATGTCGTTACTGATCGTCGTGGAAATACTTTTCGAAGTGATACGAACCAGATCTGTGTAAGTATCAATCATTTTCAGAAATTGTTTTAACTCAATTTGATTTTCACAGGCACCGGGAAAGGCATTCTTCCTTAAGTAACAGTTGTTTTGCACAGTGAAAGTTTCAATGGCAACGTTCGTTCCCTCGACATTTTTAAAGAACATTCCAAACCCCGCGCCTACGACAGGGTTTCCAGTATTGGATTTAGGAAATTCTTGAACGGAAATCACTCTTTCATTGTTATCAAGGTCGATGGAATAAGCCTTAAAGAAAAATTTAGAAACTGATCCTTCCGTGCAATTGGGCGAGTTCGGAAGACAACAGGTAACACTTATCGTGCCATCACTGCGATGAGTGATGAATGGACGACGTTTCATCGCACCTAAAACATACAGTGCCGTGATACCGGGGAACTTATTGTCCATCTCAAAAGCATTATCCGCCTCATCACATCGAGCGACCATAAGGCGTTTGGTTCTTTTCTGCATTCCACCCTGGCTTCCGGTCAGACGATGTTCTTCCAACAAAAAGGAATCAAGAATAATCTCGTATGCCGTCTTCTGCTATGGCTTCCGTGGCTTTTTCATACAGGTGACTTCCCTGGGCATTCTTAGCCCATTCTTGAGGATTTATAATCATTGAAGGCGCAGGTGAAACTGCATTGCTACCTAGACTCGTTGCCCCCGTATTGAGGGTTTGATAAAAAGTTGTCGGCATATTCAAACGGCTCATGTTTAAGTTTCTTGCCGAACGACGAATAAACATATCCATTTCTTGAATTTCACTGACCACTTCTTGCTTTTTTTCAATGCGCTTCATCTCTTTTACAAAGACAATCGTCGCCTGACTTGATGCCAAAAGCAGAATGGCCATGATGGCACTAACCACCATGACCTCAACCAATGTGAATCCCTTCTTATCCATAATCACGGTTTCACCTTAATAAACTCCTGATACCCCAGTTCAAAATTCGACTTCTTCATTACCCACAACATTGAAATCAAAGGCTTTTGTAAATCGGCTTCTAGCAGGCGGTCTTCATCCGTACTGCAGCCTTGCGCTACGTCCTTAATGGCAATGTTTCTATTTCTGCTTGAATAACATGCGACCTTGATTTTAACCGAAGGATCTGGAACCCATTCAAACTCCTCTTGCTGTTGCGCTTGAGGCGAACTTTGCGGTCCTTGGTTACTCTTATCCACTTTGACTTTTTTCAGCAGTCGGCGCGCTTCAATAAAAGAACCGTCTCTATCGACAAGCTCCTGGCTGAGCTCCTCAAATCCCGGTTTTTTAAACGCCAGCTTAGAAAACTCTCCTTGAAGCGCAGGGGCTAGATGCGCCCCTTGCAGAGCGACCCATACAGCACGCGGTTCGGAAGCTAACTCTGGAAACGGATAATAGTTTCCATGAGGTGCCACCGCCATGAGCGAACTCAACCAACCCGAAGAAGAATGAGGCGCAACGAAAAATCCATTCGAAGACTCACAGGCGTTACCACCATCCGCAAAGTTTGGCGATGACTTGCCGCGAGTGATGAAGAATCCTCCGCCCTTATTCTGACAGAGGAATTCATGCGAGCTTGTTTGTTCAGAAGCCACGGGAACAACGCCGCGGAATTTAACGTGATTGAAAAGCACGTAGGCAGTCCCGCCACCGGCAGGCGCACGCACGTAAGAATAAGGTGTTTCCGAAATAACCGTATGGGTCTGTACACCTGCAGGACTATAATAAAGCATGTGACGTTGATCGACGTCATTTGAAAGCATTGCTCTAGGCACGTCTGCCACGATGCCGGCGTCTTCAACTTTGAGCGCCGTCCAGAATTCGCTAGAAACTTTATTTCCAAAAGATTTTTTCAAATCACTTGCAGCCCGAGAACTTTCTTCTTCTCCTTGTGGAGAAACGAAGAAGCCCATTTTTGCTAGATTCAGTAACTGATAACGATTGGACGCTTTAGGAATCTCATCTAAGCGGGCCACAGACCCGCCCTGTTGCAAAATACCTTCGCGCAACTGAGTCACCGGATGTGATTCGCGTCCCATATTTCGGCAGGCCTCCGGAGCCTCGGCAAAACTCACGGAAGGAATCGTCGAAGTTCCCAGAGTTCGCGCCAAAGTATACTCACCGAAAGCAAAACACATCGCAGGAAGCTTATCGTTGCAGTTTCGCGACTGATAGATCAGTTTTCCATTTTCAACTTTAGCCGAAATACAACGGCCTCCTCCCGCCAAGGCAATGTTTTGTTCGGCGTAAGGCAGGATTCTTTCGGCTTCGTCTTTATTTTCAGCTGCACACTCAGGAATCTGCGCATCTAAAGGTTCTGGTGGTAACTCGTTCAACGGACCAAAGGTTTCTAGTCCCATGCGAGTGCATCCTTTAACAAAACACATCGTACAGTGGAGTGGCATTGAAGCGGCGCCGATTTCTGCCGCCCACTTATCTTCGTTATCTAGGAAGTCTGGAGTCGACACGGTTAAAGAAGGCCGCGCCGAAATAGGATTGGTTTCCGAACACACTTTGCGACAAAGCGGCTCTGCATTATTCACTTTCACCTTCAGGCCATTGCCGCCCGGACTGAACGACATAGGAGCACTTGTATCCATTCCGCCTTGAGCATCTATCGGGTAAAAAAGCTGGTTGGAGTGTTGACGATAAGAAGTCGTCGCCGAGTTTGTGTACTCTATCGACGTTCCCGAATTGTTCAAAATATTCTTCCCGTTGGTATCTAAGAATTCCAGCTTAGGACTGACTCGGACTCGTTCTCTATAACCATACTTGTTTTTAGAAAAATAATTCGCAAAAGCGGTGACGTTTATAAACGGCTTGTAGTCGCGTGTGTGATTTCGGGCCGGGCAACGAAAACGGGTTTCTGTACAAGCAGCCACGACGTTTTTAGTTCGATCTGCGGAAAGACGACCATCAATGTACCGCCCTTGAACCACTTCCGTAGCAGAAAATGAAATTTCAAAAGGACTGACACCGGACTCTTCAAAAATAGTATTATTATAAATAGTCCGTCCCGAAGGATCTCCAACACCGGTGCCTGCGGGTGACATTGACAGAATCACCCCATTAGCATCACGAACATCACACGAGCCCACGTCCAAAACTGAAATAAGATCTTTTGAATCTGCGGAACGCTTAGAGCGCTCTCCGTTGTCTAGAATACGGTCATAGTTCGTGACCGCCTCAACCATGAAGACGGCGGTTTTTGAATCGACTCTCTGCAAACCCATAGGTAACAGAGAAAATACGGCGCTGGATTTCGTCGGATCCATTGTACGAATGCTAATACTTAAATCGACTTGTAAAGTTTTGAAATCAATAGCTTGGCTGGTCGCTAACGTATTCTTGCCCTGAACGGGTGCCAATGAAATTTTGATTTCGCCTCGATCTGAAACTTTATAATCTGATACTGACCACTCCGGTGCAAAAACCTTTTTCCACACGGTCAAAGAAAACGCCGTGTTAAGTCGCGCCTTTGTTGTCACAAGATCAATGGGTTGAATTCCAGGTTTAATCTGCTTTGGCTCTAATAAAGAACAAATGCCTTTTGTTTTAAGTCCTCCGGAAGTTTCAGCAGTTTCTAAAAGAGCCGCCCGCGTGCGGTTTAAAACGTCCGTTCCGATTCCAGGTAGTTCCTGTTTCGCAACAGAACTTTTCGCCATCGTCGAATGCTGAGTGACGATCGCGGCGATTGAAAGTATCGACAGGGCCACGATGCCCGCGGCGATCACGCCTTCTATCACGGAAAAACCCTGTATAGATTTGATGTTCTGAGTTTTCATAGATCTCCCGCAAAAAAACGTTCAAAAAAAGAGACTAGTTGTCGCCGTCACCATCGCCGCTGGACTGCATGACTTCAACAGGGCGTGGTCGCACCACCATCGTAGTGACCGTTGTCGTTTCCGTGACGGACTCCTGTGGAGACGTCACTTCGATTTCAGGAAGCTGAACGCCCAATCGCTTGGGTTCGATCACAGACAAAGTGGGATTCTTCACGAAGGTACTTGCGACGTAAGGATTATAAGTGTTTCTAAACTGGGGCTTCGTGGCTTCCATCGGCGAATATCGAGAGACGCTGATATCAAACTTTTCATAGGAAAGACTTTTAAAGCTACTAGCCACAGTCACAGACGTCGACGTAGAACTGCTTGCGGAATCCCCTTCCACTTCGCGGCTGAGTCTTTGAGTTTGAAAGACGCGAACCGGTGAATAACACTTACGCTCGACTTCGGCGTTGAGTTTTTCCCCTGGCATGAAGACTTCCTGCTTACCCATCGCATCGACCAACATAACGTCTTTTTGGCGATTGGGGTAAATTTCGTTATTGTATGTCGTTGTTCTTTCATACTTAAGCTTATAGATCGCTCCCGGTCCCAAATTCGTGATGCGCACCCCGATCATAGCCGAAGCGCCGTCTTGAGGTGCTCCCAAGGGACCACGACATTCTGGGTTGTTCGTTAGCACGCTGCCGGCTTCACATTCGAAAATGCAGGACTCTCTTCCGGTATTACTAATAACCTGCACGTCGGGAGTACCGATAGGACGGCGGATCGCACCGCTTTTACTGACCTCTTTAGCTCGGCCGTCGGTTCCCATGAACTGGGTTACCGCCGTCATCACGACCATAAATCGATCGTCATCGGAAAGAGAGTTGATAAAGGGAATTTCACCCACCAGAGACCGAAATGAACTTTGTTTTGACCAGTCCACGAGGTCCATCTTTAATTCCGTAGTATAGACCTTCTTATTATCATCTTTGTTTTCTACGACAAGAACCAAAACATCGTCCTCATGACGAACAGATTTGATATTGTACTTACTTTCAGGAATGCGCGGAGTATGGTATCCGCCGCCCCAGCGACATTTTTTATTACTTCCTAAATCTTCCCACCCATCTTCGCGACACAATACCAAGTTATGAGCGACAAAATAGCCGCCCAAGCCCAAGGCTTTTTGATTACCCAGATTTGTTTCCCATTCGGAATAGGCGTAAGACGATCTTCTAAAGATATCCAGTCCCATTTGAGACATGGCAGCGACACCTAATACGGAAATAACCGATATCCCTGCGACCATTGGCAGAATGCCTGCGCCAGAGTGATTCAACTTCACAAAAACCTCCGACCGAAACGCACAAATGAAGCATTTTACTGTTGATTCCCTGAATTTATCGGCAACTTTAGGCCGTGAATAAACCCTGGGCTCATTACGATGTGTGGCTTAAACTTTTTTTGACTTCTCGGTTTGCTTCAAAAGTAGACGTCACTTCAGACTCTTTTAAGAGTTCGTAATGTAACTGTCTCACTCATAAAAATGATTTGTTTCTAACTTAGTAAAACTGATCTTCATTCTCTACTTGCAAGATGGCCCGAAACCCATGGCGTCCCGCTATGGCTGTCACAAGATGGCGAAGACAATTGATAGTCCTTCCTCCACTCCCCAGAACTCTGCCGAAATTATCTTGATTCGTTTTTATGTAATAGACAGTCGTCTGCTCCCCGACGGAGTAACGGAGACCTACACAATCCGGATCAGTTGCAATTTCTTTGAGAGCCAGTTCAATAATGCGCTGGATATTTTCTCGCGCGATATTGAATCTTTCTGAAGCTCCATCTTCCATCTTTCGCACTTTAATCACTGCCACTTGCTTTCTTAGCGAACTCATTCCTTGGCCCCTTTCGTGACATAGTTCTTCATCTCTTGTGAAAAGTCGTTAGGCACGCTTAAGTTACTGTGTCGGACTCGACTGTATGCCCACAGATTCAAAAACTGCGATCATGCGAGGAACGGATGAACGAACTTTCAAAAATCTTGATTCGCGAATTTGAAGTAAAACGCCAACGAAATTTAAAGTTCTCTTTGAGAGCCTTTGCTAAATTTTTAAAAACAGACGCCAGCAATCTTTCAAAGATAATCCGCGGTGAAAGAATTCCTTCGGCCAGCTTTGCCTTGGAGCTTCTTCAACGATTAAGTATTGAGGCGGATGAAAAAAACGCCGTTTTAAAATCCCTTGTCGAAATCAAAAGTCATCTTAAAGAAGAAAGAAAAGAAAAATCTAAAAACCTGGAAGACAAAGTCGTAGCATCGTGCCATTGGCTTCACCTTATTTTGCTGGAAATCTCGCAATTAATGACTTTAACGCCAAAACAGTTAGAAAAGATCAGCCACATTTTGAATGTCTCATCGTATGAACTCCAAATGGCTTATGATGAATTGGCAAGATGGGACTTATTAAATGAAGACGGAATTGATAACTACAGCACCATGTGCGCGCCGATCACTGCTGAAAATCTTCGCGCCATTCAACGGCAATTTTTAAAGATGGCCGTAGAGGCGATGGAAACTTACGATCTTTCGGAACGAGAAAATACGACCCTGACTTTCTCAATCCCTAAAGCTCACATCCCCGAAGTTAAAGAGATCTTAAAAAAGACTCGCGATCGCATCAATCGTTTATCCAACGTGAATAAGAATCAGAAAAGCTGCATCTACAACGTCTCTATGGCTCTTTATCCGGTTTGCGATAGTGCCGATTTGACTTAGACTTGTATCAAGTTGAGACAAGATTTATAGGAATTATTACGTTTTCTCTATAATTCGCGTTCGCTCTCCGACTTTCCTGTTAAGAATCCGATAAGAAGAATATGAAACACGGAACGTATCTTGTCTTGGTTCATATTCTTCTGGCCTCCTTAGGAAGCTTCGCCGCTCCTAATCTGCTGACTTATCAAGGCCGCATTGTGAAAGCCGACGGTACGGCACTAGAATATAACAACGTTAGCTTTCTTTTTGAAATTACGAATAATACCGGTGCCTGTGTCATCTATCGTGAACAGAAGAACGGAATCAATATGACTAACAGTCATGGGGTTTTCGACGTTCCCATCGGTGCAGGTACGAAGCTTTTCCCGTCTTCTCCGACGAAAACTCTTTTAAATGCTTTCAATAACAGCACGACGCATGATTGCGCCGATGCGGATAACAATGTTGCTGGCAACTACACTCCTGCGGTAGGTCACACGCGTTTGCTTCGTGTGCAATTCCACGATGGTACGGGATGGAAGGTTATTAGCCCGGACAATGAAATTCGTTCTGTTCCTTTTGCCGCCTATTCGCAATCTGCAGAGAAACTGGGAGATCTAGGCGCAAATGATTTCATCGTGAAAACCGGAATTCCTTCTTGTAATGCCGGAGAGTTTTTAACTTGGAATGGAACGGCCCTTACTTGCGCAGCGGTGTCAGGTGCAAGTGGCGGCACGGTGACTAATGTCACTTCCGCCAACTCTTATCTTACGGTCGCTAGTAATACATCGACTCCAGTTCTAACTTTGAATGTGGGTTCTACGGCAAACACCGTTGCTGCCGGCAATGACCCGCGTTTATCAGACTCTCGTCCGCCGAATGGCGCCGCTTCCGGCGATTTAAGTGGAACTTATCCAAATCCAACTGTGGCAAAGATTCAGAATGTCGCAGTTGCTACGGCGGTTCCGACAACGGGGCAGTTTTTTAAGTTCGATGGTTCCCAATGGGCGGCTTCAGCCATTGCGATTTCGGATGTGACAAACTTGAATTCCACATTCTCTAATTATCACACCACCGCGGCCTTCAATGCCGCTGTAGGAAGTGCGAATTGCGCCGCTTACCAAACTCCTTACTGGAATTCGGTTTCGGGCTCTTTTCAGTGCCAAGCGATCAACGTATCCGTCGCCGGCGATGTCAGTGGAAGTATTGGTGCCGTATCGGTTAATAAAATTAAAGGTGTCGATGTTGATACGACCGGATTATCTTCAGGACAAGTTTTGAAATACGATGGAACGAAGTGGGCGCCTGCGAATGACAGTAATGCCGGTGGTACAGTTACAAATATTGCAACCGGCACGGGTCTTAGCGGCGGCCCGATCACTTCGACGGGAACTATTTCTTTGGCAAATACGACAGTCACCGCGGGTTCTTATACGCGAGCCAATATTACGGTGGACGCTCAGGGTCGTTTAACTGCAGCGAGCAATGGATCGGCCGTGAATCTTGCCACGGATATCACAGGAACTCTTCCAATAGCGAACGGCGGTACTGGCCAAACAAATGCGACAGACGCCTTCAACGCGCTTTCTCCTCTGACAACTAAAGGTGATATTGTCGTGAATGACGGAACCAATGACATTCGTCTTCCAGTAGGTATAAATGGCCAAGTTCTTTCCGCGAACTCGGCCCAGGCCTCGGGCTTACAATGGGTGACTCCCACTAATGGAACTGTCACCAATGTTTCAGGCACGGCACCTATTTCGGTTTCATCCGGTTCAACAACTCCTTCAATTTCAATCGTGGACGCGACGACCTCAGCAAAAGGAGCTGTGCAAGTAGGCGCTGGTATCGCGGTCTCTGCGGGAACTATCAGTGCGGACCCTGCTAACTTCCCTTCGGCTGTTCCGGTTTCTAAAGGTGGTACGGGCGCAACCTCTTTGACTGCAAATAGACTTCTTGCTTCCAATGGAAGTGGCAGTGCGATCACAGCATTTAACTGTGCGACGGGACAGCTTCTTACTTTTGATGCCACAGGTATGATGACCTGTACATCTTTCGCAAATGCTTCGGTTTTTGTGAATGGCGGAAACTCTTTCGCAGCGGCAGGAACTTTAGGAACAAATGATTCCAATGCATTGAATTTAGAAACAAACAACACGGTTCGACTTACGATCAGCGCGGCAGGTGACCTCGCCGTCAATACGACGGTCGACACAAATGCAAAACTCAAGATCCGTTCTGGTTCGGCGACTCAAGCACCTCTGAGTTTAGACAGTCCGGCCTCAGGTATTCCTAGTATTGATTTTCTTCGCAATGGAACTTGGAAGGGAACTTTTGGATTCACAAATGGTGCTGGGGATGAACTTTATGTCTCTAACGGCGTGAATGGCCCTGTGATTTTTGATACCAATAACGACGAAAAAATGCGCATTCAAGCTGATGGTAAAGTGGGCATCGGTTCAAGTGGTCCAGGGGCCTTGTTACAAGTCGGTGCTTGGGATGCCCAAGCGACTTACAATAGCATTTTCGTAGGAAGTTATCACAACACTTTAGGACAAGCTCAGTTCGTTGGTAACTGGAACAGCACTGGATATTGGGGTATTGGCCCTGCGACAAATCCAGCTAACGGTGTCGTGCGCATTGGTAATGCAAATACGGCTGGTGATTGGAGAGCTACGCAGGATTTGGCGCTTCAAGTTCCAGGAAGAATCGGTATCGGCCCGACGGTCACAGCTCCCGAAAGAGTGTTGCACATCAAAGGAACTGGCGGGCTTGATGATGATCTTTATATTCAATCGCAGCACAGTGCGAGTGGCGAAGGTTCCGTGATTATCACGCGTGCGCGTGATTCTGCCGGAACGCCCGCCGCTGTTCTTACTAATGACAGTTTAGGATTTCTTGCCTTCCGTGGATATGACGGCTCAGCCTTTGTAAATGCCGCAAGCATTAACTCCTATGCCGCATCTGACTTTGCGACTTCAAAATCATCAACGATGATATTCAGTACAATAGCGTCGGGAACATCTGCTGAACGAATGAGAATTCATTCTGACGGGAATGTCGGGATCGGAACAACGGCACCTCCGGGACACCTTACAGTCTCATCTGCGGCGGCGTATACGATGATCTATAATACCAACACTTCCGCCGGCGGTCAGGCTTGGCGTTGGTTATCTTCATCAACAGCAGCGCCTCTTGGTGCGAACGCAATGTGTTTTGCTTTGAATGTTTGTTACTTCAGTCTCTACTCTACGGGTAATGCCACCCTCTCTGGCACTCTCACTCAAGCTTCGGATGTCCGTCTTAAGAATGATATTAAACCCATCCTGAATGCGCTGGACCGAATCACAAATATCCAAGGTGTGACTTATCAATGGATCGACAAAAATAAAGACCAGACAAAACAAATGGGTCTTATCGCCCAAGAAGTTGAAGCTGTTTTCCCTGAAGTCGTGAAAACGGATAGCAACGGCTTTAAGTCTGTCGCTTATCAAAATCTTGTAGCTCCGATCATCGAAGCCATTAAAGAGTTGAACCATAGATGGTCTTCAGATTCGGAAGTCATTCACAAAGAATTAGTCTCACAAAAAAGAGAGATCGCTTCACTGAAGGAAGAAAACGAAAAGCTGAAAACCCAGGTTCAAGAAATTTCTTCTATCAAAAAGGCGTTGTGCAAACAGGATAAGAGTCTCGACTTCTGTATAAAGTGATTTTCTAAAGACTCATAACCCCTCGTCTTATTTCGAGACACATATCTTAGACTCTCTTACGTTCGAATAATTCTGGCCCTAAGACCTTCGAAAAAGTTGTCAAGATTCCGATAAGATAAGTATGAGAGCCGGTACGTCACTTATTCTATGTCTCGTTTTTTTTGCCATGTCTGCGGTCCATGCGGCGCCGGCCTTATTCACCTATCAAGGGCGTATCTTAAAAGCAGATGGTCAGGCCTTAGAACACAGCTCTGTCAGTTTTATTTTTGAAGTCACAAACCCTAACGGCACTTGTGTAATTTATCGTGAACAAAAAGACGGCATTAACATGGTGAACTCCAAGGGCGTCTTTGATGTGCCTATTGGTTCAGGCACAAAACTTTTTCCTGCCGATCCTTTCTATTCTCTCTTAGACGCTTTCAACAACGCCAAGACACATGATTGCGTCGGCGGGGCAACTTATTCGGCGTTATCCGGGGACATTCGCCTTCTTAAAGTTCAGTTTCATGATGGCAGTGGCTGGAAAGTCATTTCACCGTCGAATGAAATCCGCACAGTTCCTTTTTCCGCGTATGCTCATTCCTCTGAAAGATTGGGTACTAAAACGGAAAATGATTTCTTCGTCAAAACGGGATTGCCAGCCTGTTCTGCAGGTGAGTTCTTAAGCTGGGATGGAACGGCTTTAGGATGTGCACCCGTCTCAGGAGCCAGCGGTGGCACCGTCACCAACGTGACTTCTGCTAACTCTTACATCACTGTTACCAGCGGAACTTCCACACCCCAACTGACGTTGAATGTGGGCACGGGAGCGGGCACTGTCGCTGCCGGAAATGATTCACGCTTGAGCGATGCTCGTACGCCCACGGGAACTGCGAGTGGGGATCTTAGTGGCACTTATCCCAATCCTTCTGTTGCAAAAATTCAAAATGTGGCAGTTGCAAATGCGGCCCCTTCTGCAAATCAGTTTTTTAAATTTGATGGGTCTCAGTGGACTGGCTCTTCTATTGCAATTTCAGATGTTACGAACTTAAGTGCAACGCTCGCGACCTATAAAACGACGGCTTCGTTTAATACCGCCGTCGGCAGTGCGAACTGTGCGGCTCACCAAACTCCTTACTGGAATTCAGTGTCTGGTTCATTTCAGTGTCAGGCGATCAATGTTTCTGTTGCTGGAGACGTCAGCGGAACAATCGGCGCCGTTTCGGTTAATAAAATCAAAGGTGTCGACGTCGATACGACAGGCTTAACTTCGGGACAAGTTTTAAAATATGATGGAACTAAGTGGGCTCCGGCTAATGACAGCAATGCTGGCGGCACCGTTACTAATATTGCAACGGGAACAGGTCTTAGTGGCGGACCTATTACTGCAACTGGAACTATTTCGTTAGCGAATACGGCTGTGACTGCTGGATCTTATGGCTCGACGACCCAGGTGGGAACTTTTACGGTGGATGCTCAAGGACGCTTAACGGCGGCAAGCAACACCGCGATCGCATTCCCCGTCACTTCGGTGGCAACAAAAACCGGAGCCGTCACTCTTGATTATGGTGATATCACTAGCGCTGCTTCAAAATATCTGACTTATCGTCCTAACAATGTCGCCTGTACCGACGGTCAAACTTTGAAATGGGTGACGGCGAATTTACGCTGGGAATGTGCGAACGATACGGATACATCAAGTGGCGGAACCGTCACCAATATCGCCACAGGTACGGGCCTGAGTGGTGGTCCGATTACTTCCACCGGAACTATTTCGCTTGCAAACACCGCAGTAACGGCGGGCTCCTATACTCGCGCAAATATCACTGTCGATGCCCAAGGCCGTTTAACTTCGGCAACAAATGGCGGCGCAATCAATCTTGCTACTGAAGTCACCGGCACCCTCCCTATTGCTAACGGCGGTACGGGACAAACTTCAGCAACAGCCGCTTTTAACGCTCTTTCTCCTCTGACAACCAAGGGTGATCTTGTTGTTAACGATGGCACAAATGACATTCGTCTGCCAGTGGGCACCAATGGACAAGTTCTTTCTGCAAACTCGGCACAAGCATCAGGCTTACAATGGGTGACACCTCCTAATGGAACTGTGACCAGCGTTTCAGGAACAGCTCCTATCGCCGTCGCAACGGGAACTTCAACGCCTGTTATTTCTATTAGTGATGCAACAACGAGTGCAAAAGGTGCCGTGCAAGTAGGCGCTGGTATTGCGGTCACTAGCGGTACTATCAGTGCCGATCCAGCCAATTTTCCAACGACAGTTCCCGTTTCTAAAGGTGGTACGGGAGCTACATCACTGACTGCAAACAGACTTCTCGCATCGAATGGAACCGGGTCCGCGGTCACGGCATTTAACTGCGCGGTCGGACAGCTTTTAACGTTTGATGGCACGGGAATGATGACATGTACGTCGTTTGCTAATGGTTCCGTTTTTGTAAACGGTGGTAATTCATTCGCAGGCACAGCAACGTTGGGTACAAACGATGCGAATTCACTTGTTCTAGAAACTAACAACTCCGCTCGCATAACAATTCTTTCGGGCGGCAACGTCGGTATTAAAGAAGCTTCTCCGGCCGGCAACTTGCATATCACTGACGCCGCCGGCGCAGATATTCGCTTACAAGACAACAACGCAACAACTCCTGCGGCTCTTCGCATTCTTTCTGAAGGCGGTGTTAACTACATCGAATCCGGTGCAAACTTCACCTCGGGTTCCGCGGCGGATCTTCACTTCACGGATATGATGGGACAAAAGCGCTGGATGACGGTGAAAGCCAATGGTTGGGTGGGTATCGGTGATACAACACCGTCCTCTCAACTAGAGGTCACAAGTCTGAGTACTAGTCCGACCGTCGTTGCACGATTTAATATGCTCCCGGTTCCAACAGCCGATGTCGCAGGAAACCTTCACGGCTCTTGGTCTACGATCACTCCTAACAATGGCTTCAACTATTCGGGATCTATTTATGGAGCCGTAAACCGAATCGAAACTGGAGCCAGTCAGACAGGTTCCATTAATGCCGCAGTAGGTACTACAGCTGACGTGTATAACAAATCGTCTTCCGCTATTGGCACTGCATCTGGTGTGTACGGAGCCGTCTTAAATACTTCAACCGGTTCCGTATCAGCGGCAAGAGCCGGCTACTTTACAGTTACTAACTCCGGAGGCGGGACCGTCAATAACGCCTATGGTATTTACATTGACGGCATCGCAGGTACATCCAAATACGGGCTTTATCAGGCTGATGCCGCTGCCAACAATTACTTTGCTGGAAGATTAGGTGTGAACACGAATGCCCCTCTCGGCAACCTCCATATCGGAAGTAGCGGAACTGGCGCTTTCGCTTACTCTTCCTTTCAGATGGGAAGTGACGCCACAGCAACTCATAACTTCCATTGGGCAAACGAATATACGAATGGCGCGCGGTCACTACGTCTTTATAACGGCAACTTGGGTTCAGGCACTCCTTTAATGTCCGTGAATGCGGCTGGTGGAGTCACGATGGGTGAAGGAACAGGCGGAGCCGGACTTCTTTCATTGAAACCAGGAAACATCGACCACGTTTACTTGCAGTTATTCGCGCGAACGGCTTCTCCCAACACACGTTCTGCCTGGATAGGTTTTGGCGCCAATGCGACCATTGACCTTTCTGTGACCAATGAACTTGAAGGTGGCCAAATTTATTTCAATACAAAATCCGGTGGAGCTCAAAGTGCTCGCATCATCTTCGCGGCAGATGGAACCGCTTACAAACCAGGCGGAGGCTCTTGGGCCGCCACTTCCGACGCTCGCCTTAAAACCGACATCAAAGATTTTAATCCGGGCCTTGACGAACTTCTTAAGGTTCATCCCGTGAGCTTCCGCTATAACGGTAAAGGTGGAACTGTTGACGATGGAAAACACTATATCGGGGTTATCGCACAAGAGTTAGCTCCGATTGCGCCTTACATGATTCAAAAAGAAAAGACGAAGATCAATAAGACGGACAAAGAAGAATCTGAAATTTACAAAGTGGATCCTTCGGCCTTCACTTATATGTTGATCAATTCAATCAAACAACTGACTCAGAAGTTTTCGTCCTTCGAAAGCAAAGTGAAATCCTTGTTTAACAATCATGAAGACCGCTTGGAAAACCTCGAAAAACAAATGGTTTTATTGCAAAAGCAAAATGAAGAACTGAAAAGACAGAACGAAGAACTTATAAAGCATTTGAAGTCTCAAGGTGAGACGCGTGCTCCGGCTTCTTCTAAGTAAAGTGCTTAGGAAAACATCAAATTCAACCGATAAGTATTATGTCGGAGGTGGTACGTGAAAAATCTGATTCTCCTGACACTCTTGGTGTCTACAACTGTCGGTTGTTCGATGGAAGCTTCCTTAGAACAATTAGCGAAAGAAATTCCGACAATTAAATTTCAAGATCCTGCAAAAACAACGGGCTTAGTCTCTGGTTCTACGCAAACAGGTACAGCTTCCGGTGGTGGCGTGACCTATCACGTACAAAGCACCGTCGGTAACTATATGTCGGGAATTGAACAAACCACTTCAGACAACACTTATAAAGTCTATAGCTCCGTTCAAGGGGCTATCGTCTCTAACTAACTTAAAGTCCTTCTTGTTAAATTCATTTAAAGACAATAGATTCGTTCTCTTAGAGTCGTTACCCGGTTGTAATATATAGAATCCCTCATAATAAACCGATAAGTCTTTAATATGAAAATCTTGAACGTTTCGGTTTTTTTCATGTCTCTAGTAGGGACTGCAACGACCTTCGCAGTTCCAGGTTCTCTAACCTATCAAGGAAGAATTAAAAATTCCGACGGACTTCCACTTGAAGTTAACGGCGTTCGCTTTGAATTTTCCATTACCAATCCCTCGGGCTCTTGCGTTCTCTATAAAGAAATATCTTCGGCGATTGATATGCGCAATTCTTCCGGCGTCTTTGACGTCCCTATCGGCACAGGCACAAAAAATTATCCCGTCGACCCAGGCTTCAAGCTGTTGAATGCCTTTAACAATGCCGTCACGTTAAATTGTGAAGGCGGAGGCACCTACGTCCCTATCGCTGATGACAAAAGACTTTTAAGAGTTCAATTCTATGATGGCACAGGTTGGAAGCTCATCAGTCCCGACAGTGAGATCCGCAGTGTTCCTTTTGCCGGTCACGCACAGTATGCTGAGACCGCGCAAAAACTTGGCTCAAATACAGTCGCCGACTTTATTTTAAAATCCAGTGTGCCTCTTTGTGGTGCTGGTGAGTATCTTCGACATATTGCTCCCGCCGGCACATTTCAATGCACAGTTCCCGTTGTGAATGGAAATGACGTCAGCGGAAATATTTCCGGTAGCTCTGCGGGCTTTACTGGAAATTTAAGCGGTGATGTTTCGGGAACTCAAAGTGCGACAAGCGTTGATAAAATCAAAGGCGTCGCCGTTAATATGACGGGCCTTGCTTCTGGAAAAGTTCTTAAATACAACGGAACAAATTGGGCACCTGCAGATGATACGGATACCAATACCGATGATAAAATCCGCGGTGTCGATGTTTCTGCAACCACGCCGGTCAGTGGACAAGTTTTAGTTCACAACGGATCGGCTTGGGCTCCCCAATATTTTGGCATGGGACAATTGCGATCGACAGTCACGGGCACAGCTCAAGTTCCCGCTTCGTGTTCTACTGCCGATAAAACTTTGACTTGGAATTCAATCACGGACTCATTTGCTTGCACCACGATTGCGATCGCGAACACTCAAGTAACAGGCCTTGGAACAGCGGCTACGAAAAACTTCGGAACCTCTTCAGGAAATCTTGTAGAGCTTGATGGCACCGGAAGGATTCCGGCTTCACTTCTCCCCGCTTCTAGCGGAAACATTCTAGACGGCGGCAACAGCACTGGCGCCACCGTGAACGTCGGAACCAACGACGGACAGGCGCTAAGTTTCGAGACCAACAATTCGGCGCGAATGACTATCACCAGTGCCGGAGATATTGGAATTGGCACGGCATCTCCCGGATATAGACTGCAAGTCAATAAAACTTCCAATGCTACGGCCGCTGGCAATATCGCCGCTTCTTTTAATTTCATGTGGGCGGCACCAACAAGTTCCAGCGCAAGCACTTTTGTCGGTCAATACAACGGCGCTGAAAGCGATGGAACATCCGCCGCTATCACCGGTGGCATTTTAGCGCAGATCAACTACACACATCACAACGGCTCAAACGCTTTAGATAAACTTGTTGCTTCATGGTCCGGTACTTACAATAAATCCTCAGCGACGGTGGGATCCTCACTAGCAGTTCAGGGTGAAGTGAATAACGATGCCTCGGGAATAATTTCGCAAGCGATAGGACTTCACTCACGCGTTAGAAATAACGGCAGTGGCTCAATCACAAATGCTTATGGCGTCTATGTCGATGGCGTGCAAGGAACAAACAAGTGGTCCATCTACACGAATGATCCTACAGTGCCGTCGTACTTTGCCGGTTATGTGGGTATCGGAACGAACTCTCCAACAGCTCCACTGGATGTCGTCGGTGGCTCCGCTTATTTTACGCGCTCTCAGAATGACGCCTGGGGAAGTAACTTTGTTGTTCGCAAAGATCGAGCTGGCGCCATAGTTCAAAACGCAGATGAAGTGGGATACGTGAACTTTGCAGCGCATGACGGATCTACCTACAGAACCGGAGCTTCGATTGCCGCATTAGTTGACGGCGTTCCTGGCCTTAACGATATGCCGACCCGTCTTATCTTCGCCACAACTTCAGATGGTTTCAATGCTCCTGTCGAACGCATGCGAATCACCAGTGGCGGTAACGTCGGCATTGGAACGACGAATCCTACAGAACGGTTGGACCTTGGCGGAGGTAATATCAAAATTGGCCACGAAATCGTCAGTGTAGCCCAGCCTGCGGGGGCCGCAGTAGGTTGGTATTTCGCCAGTTGCCCTGCGGGAAAATATGTGACCGGCGGTGCCTGTACGAGCGGATCTGGATCTATGGTTTTAAATTCGGACCTCACCCAGACTACTTACGGCTGTTATAAGCCGGATACTAGTTCCAACATCGTCGTTAAAGCGATTTGTATGAACGTTCGCTAAACTCAAGTCGAGTCGGGGCCGGCATTTCAGCAACGAGCCTTAAGTTTCATTTTAAGACAGCCGATAAAGCTTTTAGACAAACCATGGAAGGGTTTTCTTATGAAGTTATTAACTCTTGTTCTGCTTCTTGCCGGTTTCACGATGAAATCACAAGCCGCCGATATCGCCATCGTGGATGTTCGCCGCAATATCACGATGTCTGAAGATGACACCGTCTACAAAGACTTCTACATCAACGCGGGTCCCTCTTCAGGATTGAAAAAGAATCTGGTGGTGACAGCCGTTCGTAAACTCAATATTCGTGATGCCAGTGGTGCCAACGCTGTTGGTGAAATCACGGTGCCGGTGGGACAGCTAAAAATCATCGCTGTTTACGACAAAGTCGCCGTGGCTCGCGAGTACACTCTTTTATCTCGTGATGAACTTCCGATGTTAGAGCAAATAGGAATAATGACTGGGGACCGCATCGACCTTCAGGGCTCGTTCATTGATAATTCTAAGCCCAAAGCAAAACGCAAAGTGGCAGAGTCCTCGGGTGAAGGGCCTACAGCATCGGCAACGGTGGTCGCGGTCACTGTCGCTCCTTCAGCAACGGCTTTACCCACAGTGACGGGAGCTCTTTCCCCTGCCACGGCGGCCCCTACTGGAACAAACCCTGTAGTTTCTGCCAACACGAAAGCGAATAGTCTCCTTTCTGCCGCAACTAATAGCAGTTCAGCCTCTGCTGCCCCTGCGGCCGCGGCATCCTCGGCTCCGGCCGGGGAAACCCTTGAAAAAACGGCGGATTCTGGTAACAACACTCTTCATGAGTGACAATTCTTATTTCCGCGTTCGTCTAAGCCAAGTTCCAGCAGAGCTGGAAGACATCATCACCACACATAGTTTTGAATGTGGAGCCTCTGGAGTGACAGAGGCTTTGGCTTTTATTCAGCCAGATCTTACCTACGATCCTAAACTTCTTCACGTCCGCTCTCACGAAGTGGATGTGTTCTTCCCCGAAAAACCAGCACAGAATTTCTTTGATGGCCTTCTTGAAATCAACGGCGGCATCAAATGGAATATCTTTGAAGAAGAAAACAAAGACTGGCTTGAGGAATGGAAAAAAGGTTTTAAACCTTTCAAGCTCGTCGGTGATTTCTGGGTTGTTCCAAGCTGGTTGCAGCCTCCTGAAGAATGCAAACACGCGATCTTTATCGATCCGGGCATGGCATTTGGAACCGGCACTCATGCGACCACACAGATGATGGCTTTCTTTATTCATAAACTCGCTGAAAAATATAAAAACGACGTGAAAGAGTGGGCTCTTCTTGATGTCGGGACAGGCACCGCGATTTTGGCGATGCTTGCGCAAATGAGCGGCATGGGTCTTGTTACTGGAATCGAGATTGATCCGGAAGCACGCCGTGTGGCTCGTGAAAATGTGAAGTTGAATAAACTTGAACAAATCGACATTCCCGAAACACAGATTGAAGATATGCGCTCTCAATACGATGTCGTGGTTGCGAACATCATCGATGGTGTTCTGATCAACATCAAATCGGATCTTCTTCGTGTGCTAAAACCAGGTGGTCATATTCTTCTGACAGGTATTTTAGAAGAACGTGATAACCACTTCTTTGAAAAGTTCATGGAAAACTCAGGCCTCACCGTTCTTCGCCGTTTAGAAAAAGACGAGTGGGTTGGATACTGGGCGCAGTCAAAAGCATGAGACGTTATTGGATAGAGAAAAAAGATTTATTCCAAGATCAGGTGAACTTCACTGGGGACGTCTTTCATCATATTTTCGATGTCTGTCGCCAAGAAGTAGGTTCAAAGTTTGAAGTCCTTACTGAAGACAGTAAAGCCTACTTCGTTGAAGTCACGCAAGTCTCAAAGAAAAATGCCACGGCAAGAATTCTCGAAGAGCGGACGATTCCTCCTTTGAAGGAACCGCATATTCATTTAGCACTTTCTATTTCGCGCTTCCCCGTGATGGATGCCATCATGGAAAAAGCCGTGGAGATGGGTGTGAAAAGCATTCAGCCTTTCTTTTCTGAATTCAGCTTCCTGCGCTCGGGCGAAAAACTTTCTGATAACAAGGTCGAGCGTTGGGATAAGATCGTCCGCTCCGCCACCCAACAATCTGGCCGCGGCGACCTCATGAAAGTTCAACCGGCAATCTCGTTTGAGAAAGTATCAGGTTTGATTAACCGGGACGCTGGTCATGTGGGTCTATTTGCTTATGAGGGTCCGTCGACTCTTAGCATCAAGGATTATGTTCAACAGGTGAAGTCTCTAAACCCTCAAGGCGTCAAAGCCATCTGGATTATCGTGGGTTCTGAAGGGGGATTTTCTCACAATGAAGTCGAAAAATTCCAGGAACTAGGCCTTCGCCCAGTCACCTTGGGACCCCAGGTTTTGCGAGTTGAAACGGCTTGCATGGCTCTGGTATCAGTCCTAAAGTATGACTTTGATCTGATGTGTTGAAAGGAGAGGGAATGGATCCCTTCGAGGAATTTGAGTTTAAGCCGCTCACGGACGGTCTAGGTTTTCACAAAAAGAAAACAGCCGGCGCAGCCAAAGACGAAGCTCAGACAGAAACGTTTTCTAAAAACCGTATGATGGATCAAGGCTTGGAATTGATCGAGGAATCCTCTGTCGATCCTTTGCGTCCTCCTCTTCCACGCAAAAACCGCAACTCTTCAACACAAATCCAACCAACTCCGGGTGCTACGGAAGTGGGTGGTGATGGCTCTGCGGCCGTTGATGAAATTCTTAAGACGCTTCAAAAGAACCGCCGGTTGGATTTCGACAACAGCAAACAAAAAATCTCTCAAACGGCTGTTAAAGAAGAGTACAAAAAAGCGACTTGGAGTTTTTCAGCTGCCATGCTTGATGGCATGCTTGTCGTAGCTTCGAGCCTTCTTTGCATGATCATTCTTTTGGTTATCACCAAAGTCGATTTGATCGGCAACCTTACAAACCCAGACTCTCAGGGTATGATCTATCTTGCGACACTGTCTTTGTTCGCGATGGTGAGTTTTGCTTACCTGACAGTGAATCGTCTGTTCATGGGCTGCACTCCGGGTGAATGGGCTTTCGATCAACGCGTGGGTCAGCCTGCAGAGTTGAACAAAGCTTCCTACTCCTTGCGTGTGGTTGCTCGTTCATTCTTAGTGATTACGACAGGATTTATTGTATTCCCGCTTCTTTCGACTGTTCTGGGACAGGACCTTGCGGGTTCTATCACAGGCGCTCGCCTGTATAAAAAGGCATAGTTTTATGGGCCAAGTTCGTAAATTTGATGATATTGAAACCAGCTTGGCTCCGCTTCGCACTCAAGGAAAAAAAGTCGTCTTCACAAATGGATGCTTCGACCTTTTGCACGTCGGCCACGTTCGTTATCTTCAAGAGGCCAAAGCCTTGGGTGACGTCTTGGTTGTTGGTGTAAACTCCGATGCCAGCGTTAAAAAACTTAAAGGCCCTACTCGCCCCGTGCAAATTGAAAATGACCGTGCCGAGATCTTAGCGGCTTTAGGAGCTGTGGATTTCACGGTGATCTTCACTGAGGAAACGCCGGAAAACCTGATTCACAAAGTTCGTCCCGATATCTTAGTAAAAGGCGGCGACTGGAGTATTGAATCCATCGTCGGTGCTCCTTTTGTGATGTCCTATGGCGGGAAAGTGATGTCACTTCAATTCGTTGATGGCAAATCAACAACAAAACTGATCGAAAAAGCGCAAAAATAGTTTTTAAAAATTAAAGACATAAAAAAAGGGAATACAGATTTTGTATTCCCTTTTTTATTTTAGTTCGTAGGACAGATAGCCGCGCGTTCAGCCGCGGTGATTGAAAACTTCACGTAAGGTTTGAAAGACTTTAAGCGATTGCGAATCGTTGTGAATCCCGAAGAATTTCCGTCCGTGTTTTTCACCCAATAGGCATCCACTTTTTCATTGCTCCAGCCACAGAACTGTTTCAAGGCCATGCCCGAAATCAGGCCGGAGGAATGCCAGCCGTTCCAGCAATGCGCATAGATCGGACCATTCATTTTTCCTTTGATACGGTTGTAAACCATTTGCAGGATGGCTTCGTTTTCTCCCGCCGCCGCGTACTGTTTGTACTGCATGGTGTGGCTTTGGTGAGACGTGTTTTGACAAGACACACTTCGAGGTGCTGTTTCGTAGTTTTCTGAATAAAGATAAACGGAAGCTCCGAAATCTTCTTTACAAAGATTATTCAGACCGACAGTTGGCAAAGGGTTTACATTGTTTCTTGGCGTGCTGAGATACTTATTATTAGCTCCTCCGCGGTACATCACACCGTGAAGAACTACACGGAAATTGCGAGTGCCCCAAAGTTCGTCAACACCATCACCTCTGTTATCAGTGAGTTTTGCGAAAGTGTCAGACAGCTCATAACGGTCTTTGTACTTCTGAGCTTCTCTTTGAATGCTAAAGGCATTTGCACCAGTATCAGGCGTAGATCCGGATGAATTGGAATCGTCAGGTATTTGATTGGGCTCCTCTTGACCCACATTTCCTGAAGCGGCGTCTTGCACGCCTTTCATGAGCGCAGCTTCCATACATCCAGTAAGTTGAGTAACGGCAGCGAATAAAATGATTGCGGTTTTGAAATATCCTGTTTTCATTCTCTTGATCATGCTGAAGTTTTGTCGAAACACACAATCAGACTAGACCCACTTTTCTCTGAATACGAGGGCTTCGCAGATTTCCCTGTCCCTTTGTAAAGCCTGCGACTATGTAGATAAGAATATTCTCTTTTTTGTAAGGTGCCGTTGCTGCCGTTCCTCTTTATAAATGGCTCATCACCCTAATCAGAAAAGAGCTTTAATATGAGTAAGAAATGGATTTCCGTCCTATGTGTGACTGCGTGCGCGTCTTCTTCCTTCGCCTTGAATCTCTCCGAGCTGCAAGGTGAGCGCCGTGTAGAGTTTAGATCGCCTCAAGGTTTGGCAGAGGTTTGTGTTGTTCCAAAAAAATGGCCAGGAGCTTCTTATCGCGCCGATGACGTAGAAAAAGAAAATGATCTTTGCAGCTACGACTTTCACACGAATATGGGAATTTGTCCGAAGTACACCTCAACAAATCCCGCAATCCTTTTATTAAAACCAAATGCCTCTTATTCTAAGGCGGCGATTGATGCCTCCAACTGCGACGTTAAAAAGATGAATGTGAAAACGGAAGCGAAGTTTAAACAATCTGTGACCTGCTCCTACACTCCAGCCATTCTTGCTTACTATCCTGTTTCCAGAATTCTAGGTAATGTCGGTCGCGTCCCTGTAGCCGTTATTCGCTCCATGGATCGTGACGTCCACTCTCGTCAAACTGACAAGGCTATTGCTCACTTTCAAAATAGCGCGGATGACATTAAATACTCCTGGAATGCCATGGGAAAAGTTCATAAAAATCCCGCGAACTATCCAACTGTGATTGATGGAACTTTGAGCCAGATTTACGGAGCTCTTTCCGATAATATTAAGAACGAAGAGCAATATGTTGAAGTCAGTGGCAAAGGTTCGTATGACACGCGCTATGAGCGTTTTTTGCAGCAGCCTCCATTTTTAAAAGTTTCCGGCTCTCAAACAGTGGAACAAATGTTGGGAACAAAAGACTTTGCAGCCGTGGCGCAGACGGTGACGCAGATGAAAGATGTGTCGGATTTAGTTCTTTTAGACACTCTTATGAATCAACAAGATCGTATTGGAAACATTCACTATAAATTCTATTGGTATGCCGCCCACCCATCGACCCAGAAGATCGAACGCATGAAATCCGAAGCAAAATGGGTGGGAAATCAATTGCAAGTCCCGCAAGCGGAAAGAGACTTGATGACTGGCAAGCAGGCGGCTCTTATCAAAGAAATGGTTCTTAAGGACAATGACTGCGGCATCGTTAAAACAAACATGATGAGACGAGTGAGCGCTCTGGAAAAAGTCCGCCACATGAGCTACAACACCTACCGTCGCTTTATGGCTTTTGAACGCACTTTGAAAGATGCCTACACCAAAGATTATTTCATGAAAGAGATGCTTTTCACGTCGAGCGACTATGGTGTGCTAGTAGGAAATGCGACGAAAGCAAAACAAATCCTGCTTTCAAAATGCCAAGCGGGCGAATTGATCTTCGACGTGGATCTTGAAACATACATCCCCGGTGCGACGAAACCTTCTTATCGCTGTGACCTTTAGTTTATCGATAAAGGATTCCTGACGAGACCACGTCAGGAATCCCTAAGTGAGTCGCCATAGAGTTGCCAAACTTAGAAAACGACCCACCGACCAACCCGAACTTACGAATCAGATCAATCATCCAAAGCGGAATTTTCTTTTCGCACTTCAGTTCTAAAACTACGCACTTTCCCGGTTCTTCAAAAGATTCCGGGTGATCGTAATGCGACAAAAGCTTTTCGTTGGGCGTAACAGTCCAAGTGTTCGCTTCGTGAAAACGCAGGTCGCGGTCAAAGGTCACACGGGCATAGTCGTCGACGTGGGATATGTACGCCTTGCGACGATACTGAGTCAGTATGACAGGGCCGACGTTGTAAGTGATTTTTTGTCTTAGAAAATCCTCAAGATTGCCTTTGGATCCTTCCTCGACATTATCCGGGATAGTGTCGTATTCCAAAATATCCGACCAGTTGGGAATAGACACCTTTGCTCGTTTCTTTTTAACGAACTCTCGCACCTTGTACTTCACCTCAAAAAAATACGGTGGCGCTGTTCCAGCTCCATAAGACCTGATTCGCATATTAAAACTAAAGGCATTAGCGCGTTCTTTAAAATGAAGAATAAAATAAGACGGCGAATCCAGATAAAGACTGTTGATCGTATAATACTTGTCGTCCGCGATCTCAGAAAAATGATCCATGTAGCAATAGGCTTCAACAAACCGGGAGATAGGTTCGACCATATCGGGAGAGATCAGGTACTTCAATTCATACCGCTCTAAGTTTAAAGGCGAAACCTGAATGCTCATAAAAGGGCTTTCAACGACTTATCCAGATAGTTTTTCTCTGGCGAGTTGTTTAAAATCTCTGACTCTAGTAAGTACTCAAGATACAAACTTAAGATTTCTTGCTGCTGATTTAATAGGTCTAGTTCCTCTTGCTGTTCAACGATTTTTCGCTCGATATTTGCCAATGGATCCAAACTGCTCGCTTGAATTTTACTGAGCTTCCGTGTATCTTTATAAATTTCAATCAGATTTAAAACCTGCACCCGCAAAGTTTCTAAGCGATTCCCGGTCTCTTCAATATCTCGTTGTTTTAAGGCACGCTTTAAAATCAGCTCGTTCTGTTTTTGTTTTGCCAGGTCGTCCGAGAAAAGAAATGGCAATTGCACCGTTACTTCAACTTCGTAAGAAATATCATCATTCTTGCGGTTCTGACTGACATCCAATCCCTTAAACCACTGCTTTTCTCGTCCCTTAACAATGGTCAACTCTTGGCTGATCTGCTCGATTTCTTCATTAGCTATTTTCTTTGTCAGTGAATCACCTTTCACGGCAGTTTCTTTCAGGCTCTGCTCAACATCGTCGATGCTGATCAGATTTAGATTGTCGAGCTCGCCTTCTTTCCAAGAAGGCACCCATACTTGAATCTTCGTTTCTAGCATCTGTTTTTCCTGTTGCAACAAAGCCAGCGTGCGCTTGAGTTTCACCAGCTCACTGCGTGCCGAAACAAAAGACTTGGAAGTCACCCTGCCCGCACGTAACGACAAGGTCTGAGCTTGCACATTTCGTTCTGCAAGTTTGATCACGTCTTTTAATTTCTCGGACTTCTGACGGTTTAATTCATAAAGCAAAAGAGTGTTGTAACGGTTCTTCAAAGCCCATCCCAATGAAGTGTTTCGCAGAAGCTTTTGCTCCGTCCCTTTAGGACGACCCGTCTTCCATTCGGGCCAGGATTTAAATTGAAACTTAAGACCTATTTTAGACTTGGTATCACCGTCATCATCTTCGGTTGAAACAAAACCGTCGACACTGCGCAAAGGATTTTTAGAATCCGTGGCCTGCACTTCTTCGAAAGACAGATATGTCTTATCATTCCAGGCCGTTTTAAGAACCTGTTCTGGCGTAATAGCCAACGCCGAAGTAGCAAACAGCCAAGGAATCAAAAACATCATTGCTGCCCCTGAGCCGCCGCAAAAGGTATGGTGATGAACTTGCCACCTTTTTTATTGTCAAAAACTCCGAAGATCTGGTGGTGAGAAGGCCCCAATGAAATGCCCTCTAATTTCTTCACATCGAATTCTTGCACAAGCTCTGCCTGCGAAGTTTGCGGGTTGATTTTCCAAACCGCACTGCACTTTTCACTCACGCAGGAGGTTGAAATATAAATGTGATCCTCGGTATGAATCATGTCAGAAAGATAGAGGCTGGTTGTCTTATGCGGCAGTCGCAAGGGAAAACGGAAAGCGACGCTGACATTCTTTTCAAGAATGCGACCCGTTTCAAATAGGGCCTCCATATTTTTAACTTTTAAAATCAAGCCTTCCCCAGCGAAGATCATCGGACGTTTTAATGCTAAGTACAGATCCCCGTCCTTAACAAAATGACCTTCGACCTCAAGATCGTTCAATTTCGTACCCTGACTTTGCCGGGCAATCTCTTGCAGTGTTGGATCTTTAGCCGCCGCCAAGGTTGGCAAAAGGGCTTTTCTTAAATCCACCTGTTTATCTAAAGAGAATCGGATGCCATTGCGTTTTACTTTCACAAAAAGCTGACGGGCCTCTTTAAGATTTTCTTTCTTTGTCGCCGAAAGAGAACTTAAAAGATAGATATCGCTTCCGTCAGCAGATATAGATTCGATATCTTCCATTTTGTCCAATCCCTCGACGGGAAGCATTTGTTCGGCGACTTCACCTTTGGCATTCATCAATAAGATCCAAGGGTGATCTTCTGGATAGTCGTCAGAGATCATCGCAAACTGGCGAATCTCGGGAATATAGGTCAGACCAGAAATTTCCGGCTGAAACTGCTCAGTGATGCGAGTCGGAAAATAAATTTCTTCAAGACTTTGAAAGCTGTCCGTACCGGCATCGGCTTGTTCGGCCTGAGCCGTACTGAACAGAGTAATTCCCCAAGACTTTTTAACCGTCACTTTTTCGCCGACCAAGAAACCGTTGGCATTGGGAATCTTAATAACGACTTCGCGTCCCCAGGCCGGAAGGGTCTGAATACGCATCACACGATCAGGAATCTGTACAATACGAGTTCCCACGCTGACAACCCGTCCTTGAATCTTGTGGCCACTGGCGGAAACCACATCCACCAGCTGACCCACATTGATCGTCGCATGAAGATTTTCATTCACATAGCCATTGATATAGCTCGGATTCACAGGGACCAGAGTTAAAAGCGGAGCAAATGCGGGAGCCTTTTCGCCGTTTTTAAAATTCACGGCTCCGACCGCACCATCCACTTCCGCAAATACGAAAAGGTTGCGCAATCGATTTTCAATCAGATCCATTTCTTTTTTTGTATCGTTAAGGTCTACCAGTAATGGATCCGCACCCTCGGGCATCTTCGCATAATCTTTTGTAAGATGAGAGATCTCTTGACGCAATTTAAGCTCTGCCAGCAGACGGTCGTGACGAGACCGAAGAATGCGCAATTGATTGTCCAATTCTTTTTGACCCAGCTCCAAAAGAAGGTCGCCTTTTTTCACAACTTGGCTAGGCATCACATGAATTTGCTTAATTTCGACAGCCGTATCAAAGTTGACTTGGAACTCTCGTGATTCTGCGATTCCCAAGATGCTGACAGTCTCTGAGTTTAGAACAAATCCAAAACTAAGTATGATTAGCACCGCCACACACCAGGTCCCCGCCAGGAACTTATTGTCCGAGCCTACAAAATCTTCCATAAAAGTCTTAAGAAATGAGCGTGCGGCTTTCATCATCACACCTCGATCACGGACTCTTGGTTCATAAAGTTCAATCCACGGACTGAATCCACTTTGCCAAGGTCTTCAATGAGTTGAGAAGACGTCGTTTGAGGCTTTAAACGCACTTGATAAGAAAAATCCAGGCGGTCCCCTTGCCCCATTTCTCGGATTGTCGCTAAGGCGAAGTGACGGCATTTGCCTTCAAGCACATTTTCAATCTGTCTTTGCTGTTCGGGGTTGCGTGCTAGGTTAAAACGCAAAAGTCCGTCAAATTGAGGGCCTGCTGCGAACGAAGACCCCTGCAGCACCAAAAGGGCAATTACAAAACAACCCGTACCTAAGATCGCAATTCCATAGGCATGCACCCCAGACGCAAGGCCCACGGCTAGAGAGGCAAAGATGAAAAACATATCGCGCGGGTCTTTGACATTCGTTCTAAAGCGCAACAAGGACAAAGCACCGATCATCCCGATACCACGGGCTACATTGTCGCCAATCGCCTGCATAGCGATCGCAATTACGATCGGCAGTAAGACCAAGCCATGCAGGAAGTTCAATGAATAGGACAGCCCTCGGAAAGTTTTAACGTAAATAACGGCCAAGACCGTACCTAATACAAAACTCAACAGGAATGCGTATACGATTGAGATCCACGTCGGATTTGAAAATGATGAATTCAGAATAGAAAAGTCCAACATATAAAGCCCCTAGAAAAACAGGCTTCATCCAAATCACTATTCGGGACAATCAAATTGAATGGCGTTTGTGGATAGACAAGGCAGTCTTGCAGACTTGTAGATAAAGGACACCGACTTGCTTACTAAACAGAAAGGAGAATTGCGGAATTGACAGGAATCTTTTAAAAACGATAACCCAATTTTCCAGAATAAACCGAGTCCGCATAACGATCGATCTGCAAAGCCAAAAAGAATTTTGCGATATCGACGTTGATACCGAACACCGTGTGATTTTCCACGATGTCTTCTTCGACCGTATTTTGATCGTCAGTGATTCCGTCAGTACCACCGATGAATGTTCCAATCGCACGAACACGCCCACCACCGAAGTAGATAGCGACGTTATCCATCGCGACAGACGCAATCACATCCGCTCCTAAGGTTTTCACGTTAATCAAATTGGAAAAATTCGCGCCTCCGCCTGAAATCATCGCCGTCAAGGTCAGAGGAAAAAATGAAGCCTCATAAAAACCCCAGCGCACTTGCCCACCGAAAGTTTGAATTCCGTCACCTAAAGCCGGAGTGAAGTACACATGAGTGTCGACGTTGTAGTAAAGACCTTTTCCAAATGTCAGTGTAAGATAATTGATCTCTCCCGTATCCGTAGTTTCTGAACCGAGGGTCGCCAGATCCTCTGTAGGAATATACTCTGAAGCTATTCCCACCTCGATCCCTGCGTAACCACCGAGCGGATAAGGGTTATCCAAAATTTTAGACGCCGAACCAAATCCCAGGATTTCCAAAGCCCGGATTCGATCCCCTGAATTTAGATTTTTAGGTAAGTCATAAGCTGCCGTCGCCGAGCACACGGTGAAAAAAGTAAGAATAAAAATAAGACGGCTTAAACGCATAATATCCCTAGGACTTAAAAGTTCTAGGGATATTCTTGTCAGAAAATGGAATGCTGTCCAGTTTTAAAGAGAAGCGACTGCAGTTTGCAATTGCCCTAGGCCCGTCGCCGCTAAATTAGCGATTGTTGCATCCGAACTTTGTGCAAGTTGTTGAAACAAAGGTACGAATTGAGAGTAACCTGCCACCGCATTCGTCGTAACATCTCCGCGCGAGTTGCGTGGATCCGTATTCGGCGTTACGCCACCTTTTGCACCTTGATATCCTTCAATAACAACCTGCAACGCAGTTTCCACGACGGAAGAATCGTTAGATTGCAAAACAGATTTCAAAATGCCCAAGCGCGCTGTCACGGCATAACCCGCAAGATACTTATCGGCTTTCGATTTCAGTTCAGGTGTCATTTGCTCATAATACTTCGCTGTCACGGCAAAGCTTCTAGAGTTATAAAGAGATTTGACCGCCTCAAGACCCAACGCCTGTGTCTCTGCTTTATTGGAGCTGTAAAGATCTGCAACGATTGAATAGAAGATACTTTCACTCACTTCACTGCGGCTGAACGCAGCTACCAGTTGCGCGACATTTTCAGCTGTTGGCTGCGCTCTTAGACGAGCTTGCCATTGGTCACCCGTTAAAGTTTCTTTGTCAGCGCCTGTTTGTTCATTCTTTGGATTGTTATTTCCAGAGTTATCCACAAACTGTTGCCCAGAACCTGTACCCGAATTCATGAATCCGTCGTCGCCAAATCCTGTCGGCTCATCCGCACCCACGATCTGCACATCTACGGTCTTTTTCGGAGCTTCATCAGCCTTCTTCTTAGCCTCCGCCTTCTTCTGTGCAACCGGTTTTACGGGAACGGCAGCATTCTTAGTATCCGCCGTTTTTTTAGCGTCTTCTTTTTTCTTTGCGTAAGGATTTACATATTTACGAGAGATTTCGCGGTCTCCCAAGTCAAAAAGGGCCGCCAAGAAGGACGTCTTAGGACGTGGCATTTCGTAAATCACTTCCATCTCAGCAATCGCTGATTGAACAGGAGTTTTTAGAACGTATCCCAGAGCTCCCACCATCACGATGGACAACCCGATAATCGCCGTTTCTAGTTTATTGTCTTTGAAGCCCATTGTAGCCTCCTGTTCTTACTTGGTAGTAAGAGCAGCGCTTGTGCCACCTGGGCTCGCATATAGGACACTTGGCATAGATCACTCTGAGACTGGGACGTGCAGCGCGCACCCCTGTCAAAGAATCAGGCAATCTCAAAATGAGACAGGCTTAAGTGCTTCCTGGACAGAACCCAGGACGAGGCCCTATAGAGGGAAATCCGCGACAGGTGTCAGGACGCTTTTCATAGACTGTGCAAAGACGGGTTTTGGAATCTAAAAACCAGCAGTCGCGATTGGCTTTTTGCGAGAGCATAAAGAACTCAGTCCCTTGACGGTACGAGGTGATATAGCCCTCTTTCATTAAACGTTTTGCTAATTTTTTGATGGAGCCTGCGGCCTCATCTTCCGTCGTCAGACCTAAACGAATCAGGTCCGAAATTTTGATTTCCACAGGCATGGTGCAACAGCCGCCCCAGCAGCCTTTGCACATATCGGTGCGATAGGATTTCCAAGTTGAGGGGCGATCGACATCAGGACGTTTCATTTGAAAACTAAGGGACTCTTTTCCTAACCAGTTTGCTGTTGTATTTCGCTGACGGGTCAGCGGATTGAAGTAATACAACACTGTACCCACGAGTGTAAAGCTCGCGCAAGAATGTCGGCATGATCTCCGCCGTTTTCCTTTGGATGTCATGGAAAAGAATAATACCGCGACCCTTCGCTTCCACCTGATTTAAAGTATTGCGAAGTACGTAGTCGTTGGTTTGAGCTTTCCAGTCTTCACTGTCAACCACCCAAGCGAAGTCCGCTGTAGAACTTGTTTTTAAGAAGTTTCTCAGCTCCGGAGATCCCTCAGCATATGGAAAGCGGAAGAAAGGATCAATCCATCCCAGAACGTCGTAAATAGCCTGGTGACCTTTGCGAATCTCTTCAACCGCCTCGCTGAATGTGAAATTGCGCCCGTGCATTTTTCTGCAGGCATTACTATTACCAATACAGCTATGAGATTCCGTATGCGACCCGATTCCGTGTCCTTGAGAAGCTACAAGCTTCAAAGTTTCAGGATTCAAGCGAGAGTTCTTACCCAACGCAAAGAAAATGGCTTTCGCATTCACTTCATTCAATGAACGCAAGATGGATGGAGTATAGATATTATTTGGACCGTCATCAAAAGTAAGAATCACTTCTTTACGAGCCGTATCGCCGTAAGTTGCATAGTACCCGTTTGAAGTATCGCGTTTCTGAATATTTGTTGGGAACTTGAAGTTGTTCGTCGTGCGTGCCGGAACCAAAGCATTTACGCTCACAGACATCTTCTGTCTTTCTGCCGCAAAATAATTTTCGATATTCCCAAGAAGATCTTGTCTGCAGTCTGCAAGCAAAGCTTGGTTTTGCTCATCGCGAATTTCATTTTCAAAAAGAGTCAAAGATTGTGAATCCAATTGCGAAAGACTTTCGCAGATTTCTTTCGGCAAGCCATCACGAGACTTGCCACCATTGGATTCACGCCATTCTGCAAAGAGCGCTTCAGGATTTGCTTCGGATTGTTCCCACTCTAGGTGAGACTTCGCCTCTTGATTATCCGTGATTGCTTGTTGCACTTTTCTGCTAACACTATTTCCGCAACCTACAAGAGTCCCCGCCAAACCAATTGCAAGAGTAGTAACAATCCAATTTTTCATCGCACATCCCTACTGTGAAACGTCTGTTCCCTGTCCCACATTGACGACATTCCAAGCGATCTTTTGCGGATCTTCCGGTTTGTCACCCTCTTCAGGTTTGGGCTCAGGCTTTTTCAGACTGAATTTAATTTTAGAGTTCTCGATAATGACTCGTGGGTCGGCAGAATGGTTATCAAAGATAACCAAGTTGCGTGAAGCCTGTGCCGTAACCACATGTGGATTCCAAAGGTATTTAAAGTAAATCACCAAAGATCCCACGAATTGGCTTAACAACAAAGACAACAGACCCAAACTCAAAAGGCCAATCTGTGGCAACGTATTTTCCCAACGTGCGCGCTCTAAGACTTCAAAACGCGTATCGATAGAAAGCTTTTGTGCCTCAAGTTTCGCAAGATTCGTCGTCAACTCTTTGTAACGAGCAAATTCAAGCTCAGATTTCTTTTTAAGATCGTCGACCATTTGCGCAGCGAATGGCAGTTCTTTAGCATCTCTTTTTAAACGATCAATCGAGGATTGAACCTGACCCAACTTCGTTTGCAGGATGCTATTTTCGATGCGCAAAGCTTCGATCTTACCGCCGACACCGTAAAGAGCAGATTCACGCTGACTTGAACGGCCTCGTTGAAGGTATTCAATCATTTTGTTGTTTTCGGCCATCTTCAATTTGATTTCGTTGGAACGCACTAAAAGATCCGAGATGTAGTCGCCCATTTTATCTTTAGAAGCTAAAGGTAAAAGAGCTCCTTCTTTGTTCTGCATTTCAGCAAGCTGTTTGCTTAATTGCACCAGCTTTTGATCTGCATCGACTTTTTGTTTTGCCATGAAATCTTCAACACGAGCGATTTCATTCATCTCGCGCTTTTTCAGAATCTCTGCCGCTAACTCGGAAGCAGAATTAGATAAGAACAAAGACATAGCTTTGATCGGTGTCACAGCGGACACGCGAATTTCAAAATCCGAATCGATATTGATCTTCGTCCAACTGTCCAATCTTTGCAGAACTTGAACACGTTTTTCAGGCTTATCTAAATCACCAAGATAGTTGGTTTTAAGAATATCGTAGCCGTTGCGCTCTTCCATTGTAATAAGAGGGCTGTTGCCACGAACTTGAATTCGCTGCAGAAGAGCCTCATAAAACTCACGGGTTTTAAGATACTCGATATGCTTAGAAAGCAAACTGCTGCCTTTTTTAGATTCCTGAACTGACTTCGACAAACCAAAAAATTGGTTTGAGAATGCCTGCAATGACGAGTTCTGCGAATCGTTAATAACAATTGTCGAAGAAGCGACAAAAGGAATCTTAACAACGTAAACAAGAACCGCTACCGCAAATAGTCCTGCGGTAAACAAAGCAAACATGCGCCAATGGGACAGATAAAGTTTAATAATTTCGCCCACTGTTAATTCAGGTTCTATATGCTGATCACTCATATATCCCCACCTTCTGTGACATATCCCCGCAAGCATTGGTTGTGCCACTGAATTAATGCCTTGGCCTGTGTTTAATGTGCAATGAGGATTAAGAATTTGAAATTACTTCAGGGGTGTGCACCCAATTGACATCCCTTTAGATAAAAACCGCTCTAGCAAGGGATCAGCCTTTGCAAAAGACAAAAAGCGATTGGAGTAAAAGCTTTAGCATCCTCTCGTGTTTTTTTGGCGTTCGAATTTTTTTATGATCAATAGCAAAGATTAGGACTGCTCAGAAGGTGCTTCCGAGCGAAGAGCCGATGCCGCCGCGACAAAGCCAAACACCATCCAATAAAGACGGTCTGCCATACCACCAATAGATAAATGAATGTGATAGATAACCAGAATAGGAATATGGGAAAGCAAATAAATAGCGACCTGGCGTTTCGCAATACTATGCGACGTCAATGCCTTGAAAGATCCCAGCAACATAAATATCAAAGCCACGATACTTAGGACAATCAAAGGCCAGCCACCGACAACCCCCGCAGAGATAAAGATATTATGCGGGTCCTTCATCGCATTGTAATTGGAAACATCCACGTCGTTTCCAGCGGCGAATTTAGATAGCAATCCATGCCCTAACAAAGGTTGCTCTTGAAAAATCTGAAAACCGCGTTCTACTTCTTCCCAGCGAGAAGCAATACCGTCTTGGGCCTCACGACCTCCCAAAGCCGCCTGGCCTGTAGCGATACCGCGAGCAAAGTCATAAACCTTCGCACCAAAGAACATCGAAAAAGTAATCACGAAAGAAGTGAAGGCAAATTTGAAGATGCGCCCTTGGTTACTCGCGGTCTTGTGTAAAATCATGGTGACTACAAAAGCCAGAACCGCCGCGCCGGCTGATGAACGCGTGCCGGTCAAAACAATCGCTACAAAACTGGCACCAAGAATGATCGCATCTAAAATTTTATGTTTCGCTTTAGTGTCTTTAAGAAAAGTTCCTAAAGAAAAAATAAAGGCCACGGTCGCACAGGTTACCATGTGAGGAATGTGCTTAAACACTCCGATAAAGCGACCACCTTTAAAGACATGCCCGCTTGCCACAACAAGCAAAACCAATGAAATCAGAACTAAAAATCCAGACCAGCGCTGAATAAAGCGCAGAAAATCATCAACACTCCAAAGACTGGGAATCACCAATCCATAAACCACGACCATGAAAAGCGAAACGCCGAGTGCGCCGATTTGCATGATCGCAGACTCATCGGTATTCACGTAATGAGCCTGCAGTAAGGTCTGCACCGTCAAGGTTAACATCAGAACATAGACAAAGAGTTTATAAAACCCGCTTAAATGATTGCGAGTTCTCACACGCAACCACATGAAGATCAAAGGCAGTCCAAAAAGGAAGCATAGAAAAACGTTCAAGAAGGGATGCAACCCTTGTTGAAAAATTAAGAAAGAAAATCTTTGCGGGATCGGAAGAACAGAACCAAAAGAAATCTTTGAAATAAAAATCAAAGCCGCGAGTGCTTTTATTAGAAATAAAATTCGGCCATCGCGAGCTTGCATCATTCTTAGTTGTTTCCTGTGTTCTTGTCGATCAGAACTGCGGTCAAAGCAATACCCAAGATCACGGACACAAGAGTGATACCGCGAGCTGTTTCATTGCTGATCCAAGGAGTGCGCGGAGGAACATAGACGAAGTCATCTTGATGTAGACGAAGCGCGCGAGTGCCACCGAACTTAATCAGCTTTTCCGCATCGACTTCATAAGCACCCTGGTACTCATTGACGGCTTTGGATTTAATCTCTGCCCAAGTTTTAGGCTCCATCTTGCGAACAATCACTTCAGAAAGGTCTCCACCATTCGTTGTACCGCCAGCCAAGGTGATCAACTTCAAAAGATCTGTGCCGGCTGGCACATAATAGATTCCAGGCTTATTGACCGCACCTAAAAGCTGCACCGTCACCAAAGACTCTTTCGGAGAAGACCGGAAGATATATTCTGATGTTTGCTGAGGTGGCTTGATATCACTCAGAAGCCCCATATCGTCTGCGTGCGCGCCAGAACAGGTGATCAATAAAACTACGGCCATTATAAAACGAAGGGGTCTTTGTAAACTCATGGTATCTCCTCCTACAACAACAACCCTGGACCTAAATCGAGAGGCTCGACCTCTGTCAATAAATTTCGATGACTTGACTTCGGTCTGTGCATCACAATGAAGTCTATGACGACTTCCGTTCCTGAGCACGAAAAACTTTTTGACGAAATTTGCAATAAACTAAACGAGTTAAGCACCCAGCATCAGGGAGAGGAACCTATGCCCCCTCAACCAAAGTATGAGCAGATGCAAGTTCAGATGAAAAAATTCCATTCTGAACTCAAGGGTTCCCAAGAAGAGTTGAAAGAAAAAATCAAATCTCTTGAGAACGTTTCTTACGGACCTGAAACACTGGATGCGCAAATCAAACAACTTGCCGACCAGCTTTCTGCCGAAAGAGCGAGCAATACCAAACTCAGTGGCGACTTAGCAAAATCTTTGGAACTCAGCCTGCAACTGCAGTTAGAGATCCAAGGCCTGAAAGCCCGCGCCTTGCAGATGCAAAGCGAAGAGAAAAAGTACAGTCAGGCTCTTTTTGAGAAGAACAAAACTCTGCAAAGAGATTTGGAACTCAACCAAGCGCTTAAAGATGAAACTGCCATGGAACTTGCGAAAGCGAAAAGTGCCTTTGCCAAAGAACAACAACTTTGGGAAGAACAGCGCGATCAGTTCGAAGCCGCGATCCAGGCTTTGAAAACCGAAAAGCACGAGCTAAAGCAAACTGTCGATGAGATGCAGGCGACAATTGAAGAGCGCGACCAAAACATCGCCTCTTTGAATGAAGAAATCGAGAAAATCTCGACGTCTTTCAGCGAAGTGGAAGCTTCGGCGCAGCAACAAAATGATGTTCTCAAAAATTTAATGTCTGTTGCAGAAACAAAAATTATTGAGATGAAGCTCGCTCTGGATAAAAAAGCTTTAGAAGCTCAAGACTACTATAGTCATCTACAACAAGCTTTGACTCAGTTGGGTGTGCTTAAGCAAGAAAACGCTGCGCTTAAAGAGTATGTCGCTAAGTTGAACTACTACCACCAGCAAGCCCAACAGGCGCAAATGGCGGTGGCTCAGATGGCTCAAGTCGCTGCGGCTCAGGTGCAAACACCTCAACAGCAGACAGCACAACCGCAAGTGCAACAAGCGCTTCCGCCTTCAGCTAGAAATTAGAAATTGAAGATGGGATGTTGAAGTTAAAATAAAAAAGGCTCCTGCAAAGGAGCCTTTTTTATTTAGCGCGAGGTAGGTCGGGATAAGCTCTTCTTTCTAAGACCACCTTCGCCGCGTCACCTGTGACTCGGAAATAGGGAATGTTGGTTCTTACGTCACCCAAACCCAATTTTTTGAACGGGTTCGCATTATCCAACCAGCTGTAATAGCCAGTGTAAAAATCAAATCTTCCGCGACCCACGATACCACGGCCCTTGTCGCGAATAACAAAGTAACCATTGTGTTTAGTTCCATCCGGTAATTGCAAACCCACGACAGCGGGAACATAGATCACTTCGCCGGGCTTGTAGATCGTTAAATCCGCCGCCAAAGTATAAAACGGATCCAGACAAGAGCTGTTCACACCATAACCATAGCGACAGCCATCTTCTTCAATTTCAAAGAAGCGCTCCTGTCCTTCAAAACGTCCAATGATATTGAAAGTGTGAGTTTTACCTTTTTGAATAACCGCACAAGAGCCTTGTAAAGAACAGGCAGCCCAAGTTTTCGCACAGACTTTCAATAAGACTTTTCCACCCGCACCGTGCAAATCTCTTTTCGCATCATCCGCGCATTTATTTTTATCTTCGTTAAGAACGGCAAAATAATAAACGGTTGGTTTTAAAACGCCAGGACCACTAAGAACTGGCTTCGGATCCTCCTTAGGACCCTCCGCAGCCACATCAGGTTTTACCTCGGGTTTGACTTCCGGTTTCGGTGTTTCCTTACCAGTCGACTCTTTTGGCTTCGCCGGTGTCTCGGGCGAACTGACTGTGGCCGGACCCACCGGAAGAGTTGTTTTCGGAGCCTGCGATGGAACCTCTTCCGTCACGACCTCTTCTGATTCTTCATTGGCGTAAAGCTCTTGGAGGGGCTTTTCAAATTGCCTTGAGTTTTCATCCCAAGAACCCACGGGATGCTCGATATTGGCTTCCATATTGCCACAGGCAACCATTCCTAATACCGCGCTAAGAAAAATTAAATGTCTTAAAATTTTCTTTTGCATACTCATAAAGCGACCCCTTACGACCGGTCGCCAGAATACCAAGACTTTCTGCTAATCGAGCAAGAATGTGGCCCCGCTGAAAAGATGAAAATAGCGGTGACAAAGATGGGCCCTCTTCTAAAGGTGGGCCAGACATTGTATAACCTGTTGATGTTTGATAGCTTTCTTTAATGAGTTCAGACAGCTTTCTCTCTATTGATTTTGGTACGAGTAATTCTCTGGTCGGCGCCTTTCACAAAGGGCAAAGATATGAAGCCCTCCCTTTAGATTCTAAATCCCAAGATCCCACAATGATGAGAACTCTTCTCTATTTCCCTCATCCTGATCTTTGCTATTACGGCGCGGAAGCTATTGAGCAATACATTGAACAGGACATGGAAGGTCGCCTTTTTCGCTCTTTCAAGTCGCATCTTCCGAATCAAAGTTATTTAGGGACTGTGCTTAACAATCGCATTCTTACCCTTGAAACTTTGATCGGTGTCTTCCTGCTGGAATTGAAAAAAAGAGCTGAAAAAATATTAGACACCTCGATTGAGAGAGCCGTTATCGGTCGTCCCGCGCGTTATTCAATGGATCCGGTGGCTGACGGCTTTGCCCTTCATCGCATGGAAAAAGCGGCCGCTTTCGCTGGTTTTAAAGAAGTGCAGTTCGTTCCGGAACCTTTAGCTGCCGCCTTTGATTATCGCCGTCAGTTGAAAAATGAAAAGATTGTTCTGATCGGTGACTTCGGTGGCGGAACTTCTGACTTTACCTTGATCAAACTTCGTCCCGAAGGTTTTGCTAAAGAAGACGTCTTAGCTATCGATGGCTGCCCTTTAGCAGGGGATGCTTTAGACAGTGTTTTTATGAGCCACCGCTTGAATGAATACTTCGGTGCAAAATCACGTTATCGCCTTCCAATGGGTAGCAATGTCTTAACAATGCCTCCCGCGGTTTCGCAGCGTTTGAATCACCCTGCGCATATCGTGCATCTCAAAGAAAAAGACACTTACGAGTTTATCCGCGAAGTGAAAAAGTGTTCGCTGACTCAGAAAGATGCAGACGCCGTCGAAAGACTTTTCGTTCTTATCGAAGATCAACAGATCTTCCCTTTCTTTGAAAATATCGAAAAGACCAAACGAGCCCTTTCGGGGAACGAGTCCACAGAGTTCTTTTACGACTATCCAGGCTTGGAAATGAAAGAGTCTTTTAGCGTAAAACAATTCATCGATTGGGCTACGGGAACAAAAGAAAAAATCTTTGCCGCATTAGATGAGTGTTTGAAAAATGCAGGTGTCACGTCAGATCAGGTGGATCTTGTATGTCTGACAGGGGGAACGGCGAAAGTCCCCTTCATCCAACAAGAATTAGAAAATCGATTTGGTAAAGAACGTCTGCAAACTCAGGCGCACTTTCACTCGGTGCTATCGGGTTTGACAGAGTCCGCAGGCTTTTGGGCCCACGGACAAAAAGTCACATAGTTTATACGTAGTGCACGTACATCTTAAGATAAAAACCCTCAGGGAACTGCATCAGCGTCGGGTGATCCGCGGCATGTCCCCCCCGCAGAACACTGCGCACTTCGAACGAATTACGAAGTGAGGCTTTACGAATGGCATCGCGGAACTCTTCTTCTTCTAACAACCCCGAACAAGAGCACGAAGCGACAAAACCATTGCGTTTTACCATGCGGAAGGCATGCGTGTTCATTTTCAGATACGCGTGCTTACCGATAGGAATGTCTTTTTTAGATTTGATGAAGGCCGGAGGATCTGCGATCACAATGTCATAGTGAGCACTTGGTAAACTAGTCAGGCCTTCAGATACGTCCATTTCATGAACAACAACTTCAGCGCCTTCGCGTTCCGCATTTTTCTTTGCAAAAGCCAAAGCGGTTTTAGAAACGTCCACCAAAGAAACTTCGACTTCAAACCCCAAGGATTTTAAACCACGAGTGATTTGCGTCGACCAGTGGCCTACATAACAGCACAAATCCAAAACACGAAGCTTGCGCTTAGGTTCTGTCTTTGCCCAATTCTTAAAAAGGTTCACTGCCAAGTGAATATTGTGAGTTTGATCTAAAAAGAAGCCGGTTTTCTGTCCCTCTTTCAAATCACAGCTCATAGCCACAACACCGTCATCGGCAGCAGCGTTCAAAAGAATCTCTACGTCGGTCAGATCAAACTCAGGAAGATCTTTAATGACGTTAGGCTCTTCAACGTTTAAGCCTTCCAATTTACGAATGCCGACGTCGTTACGAATAACAACAGCTGTTTCATTCCATGAAAAATTAGAAAGACCTTGTTCGTGCGCTTTTTGCACTAAACCTTTAAAGAAATCTTGGGCATTCTTCAAAGCTTCATTCATTCCCGCCGTTACCAACTGAGCCGCAAAGACCTGCGCCTTTTTGCCTTTTTGCTCGATAACGTAATAGTCCAAAACCAATCCTGGAATGTAATCAGATTCACCGAAAGCCAAACGGAAACTTCCGCGGAAGCCCGCGGCCTTACGCACTTTCCAAGAATTTAAAATCTTCCCCTGCAGGAATTCAAAACTCGTCGGTTCTTTTTCCTGACTATTGAAGCTGAGGGCGCGAAAAGCGATCAAGGAATGAGGATTGCCGTAACCGCGAGCTAAAAACTGACCCTTGGAATCTTGCAACTCAACTGGAGTTCCCGGCAACAAACCTTTTGGACTTGCTGAAAGTTCATTAGAAAACACCCACGGGTGTCCACTGCGAATACGTTTATCTGCTCCAGGACGGAGTCTCCATACAGTCGTCATCACTCACCTTCAACGGCAAAGACCAAAAGCTCGGTCACTTCTTTCTTCGAAAAATTATCGTCTACCATTACCAGAAGAGAGCGCCGTCCGTCTGCTAATTTCGGTCCCCAGGCCATGGCTTCGAAATTTTCTACACTCTTTCCAGGCCGAGATTTTGTGAGATCGGTTTCAAAATCAATTAATGCGGTTTTGGACGCCCCTTTGAACGGCCCCTCCCCTAGCTGGGCCAGCTTCGAAACATCTGTCGCGGATGTTAAATCAGCCAGATAAAGCTTCGTCGTCTTCGCTATCAGATTTTTCGGGGAAACCCGCACACCTCTTTCCATAACAATCAGTTTATTTTCGGATAAGGCCAGAATCTCTGAAACCCCACGAAAAACTTCGTGCCCTTTGTCCGTACTGCTGACGGCCTCTAAGTTATAGGCATACTCGGCCGCCACTTTATATCCCTCAGATCCTTTATCTTCAAATTTGATAATACGAATCCAGGCACCCGCCGAACTCTTGTCGACGAAAGAGCTCTCCTGAAGCAAAGGCGACTCTGTAGCTGCATAAAGGAATTTTCCGTCGGCAAAAGAAGTAAGGCCTTCAAAGGCGACGTTGTTTTGCGTGCCCTTTTTCTGTTGACCCGTCAGCTCGGGCAAAAACTTATCAGGCAATGGAAGATCATTTTTCCACTTCCCGTCTTTAGACACACGAAAAAGGCGCGGCATCTGTCGAGGTTTCGCGTTATTATTGCCTTCAGAGGAAATAACACAATCTCCGCTAGGCAAAAGCGCCAAGCCCTCGGCATCCAAAGCATCTTCTTTGCCTTCATACTTCGGGAGGTTCTTAATGAACTGCACGTCTTTCGGTTTAAGAGTGACCAATTTCTTTTCGATGGAAAGTTCAAATTCATAAAAACGCGGTTCACCAAAGCGACCGCGATCATCCGAAACCGCGTAAAGAGAAGTTCCCGACCAGACAATGCCGGAAAGACCACCGATCGTGGTCTTCTTAAATTTCTCTGCATTTTTTATGGAAGTTTCGCCGACATATTCCAAATGCAAAGCCTGTGCTTGGAACCCCAGAAGTAAACTGAAGAAAATCCCGCAGGCTTTAAGCATTAACTTCTCCAGCGAAGTTCTGTTTCTTTCACCGGATGATTGAAGTCGCGTTTTTGTTCTAAGTGATCATGATACTCTGTTTTCAAAGAGTAATACCACTTAGCCTGAGTGTCGGCGTCTTTGATTAACATCAAGCTTGGATCGTACTTCAATCCTTCTTGTTGTTTCGTCACCGCATCCATGTCTTGACCCAGGAAAGTTTTAGAGAACTGATTGATCGCTGGTTTTAAAAGCGTCAACCAAGGAATATCCCAATAAGCTAGCTGAGTCACACGCGTGTTCTTTTCATCAACCGGAGTCAACGCCGTGTAAGAATAGAAATTGCGAGGGCCCACTTCGATATGCTCAACACGAATACAAGGTAAAGTGAAAGTGATCTCGGTCGTCGGAGTTCCACCTAATATCTTATAAGCCTTCGAATTTTTAGAAGGCTGATGGCGCACCATTTGGAAGCCGTAGTTCACCGGCGCAAACTTTTTGCGTTTTTCCAACATCGTTTTTTCTGAGCGCCAGAACCAGCTCTTATGCACGTAAGGTCCATGCGCAGGATCCATCAAACCGATCACCGCATGATCGACGTGACATGGGAAATTCACCACGTAAGTGAGCTTCGGCTTCACATCATTGCCAAAAGCTTTCATCACCGGAATTTGCGGCGCTTTACTCATGTCATAATCTTTATCGCCGATGAAAATCCAGATCAGACCTTGTGCCTCGTGCACAGGATAAGAACGCACTTTAATTTTATTCGGATTCAAATCCTGTCCAGGGCACAAAGAAGGAATTTCTGTGCACATACCTGAGCCATCAAATTTCCAACCGTGATAAGGACACTCGATCGTGTCTTCAACCACGCGACCAAAGCTCAAAGGAATGCCACGATGAGGACAGATATCCCGAACAGCAGAAACTGTTCCTTTAGAATTACGGAAAAAGACGATGGGTTCATTCATGATTTTACGAGCCTGAGACTTTCCCACAGCCAATTCGCTGCTAGGTAAACCCACGTACCAAACATTCTTTAAAAAACCGGTATACATTTCGTTCCTTTTTTACTTACAGACCTGCGCGCTTTTCTGCCAGAAGGCAGGTGTTCTGAAGAAGAGTTGCGATGGTCATAGGACCCACTCCACCTGGCACGGGAGTGACCGCTTTCACCCATCCATCAAGCTCTTCCGTGCGCACGTCACCACAAAGCTTTCCGTTCGGTCCATCATGGTGCATTCCCACGTCGATGACAATAGCATCTTTCTTAAAATCTTCACGTCCCAGAAGACGCGCTTTTCCTGCAGCCACGACAACCAGATCGGCTTCTCGTACTACCGAGGATAGATTTTTAGTTTTCGAATGACAAAGTGTCACGGTCGCATTGGCCTCTGTCAGAAGCTGCGCCATGGGTTTTCCCACGATATTACTGCGTCCTACAACGACAGCGCGAAGACCTTCGACAGAAATTCCGTAGTGCTTAAGAATCGTCATCACTCCTTCCGGAGTGCAGGGTTTTACAACCGGCTTACCCGCAAAAAAGTATCCCAAAGACGCATATGTTAAACCGTCCGAATCTTTTTCGGGAGCCACTAATCGCAAAACCTCATCCGAACTCAAATGGGCTGGTAAAGGAAACTGCACCAAGATGCCATCGACAGACGCATCATTATTCAAAGCTTTGATTTGCGCATTAAGTTCTAGCTGAGTGGTGTGAGCCGGCATCGCGATAATTTGCGAGGTCATACCGACAGATTCACAAGCTTTCTTCTTATTTCTGACGTAGATGTGGCTGGCATCATCGTCGCCGACAATGACAACCGACAGATGAGGCGCTCTTCCCACTTTTTCCGAGAATCCCGTTACCCGGTGAGACAGCTTTGAACGCACTTCTTTGGCGACTTCTTTACCATTAAGAATGAGCATTCACACCTCCCAATTGCCCCTTCAATGTCCGCTATTTATTAAAGAAATTCAATGGTTTAATAAAATCCTGACAAAGACACCGCGCTCCTAAAAACAAACCTTTTTAGCGTCTTTTTCAAGGCTTTCGGACACTGCCTGCAGGCGCTTTTTCCTTGCTTCGACGCTGCAAAATAAGGTACAAACCCTTTAAAACATTAGGGGATTTAGAATGGCTGAAAAAGTTAAGCTTTCAAAAGATGGTAGTTCCATTGATTTCGTTCAATCTGATAGCTTACCGACGTCGCTAAAAAAATTCCGTCAAAGCCCTGAGATCGAGGGTTTCTACCGTTTCATTTTCGAAAATGATCTGCAAAAAGAAGCTTACGATATTTTAGATCGTATCATCATCCAGCGTAAGGCGAAAAAAGCCGACGCGAAGAAAGAAGCCCAAGCAGAAAAAGCGGCGGCAAAAAAAGAAGCTTCGGCTGTTAAAGGCAAAAAGAAGTAAGAAAAAAGTCCGGACCTCCGGACTTTTTTTATTTCATCCGCTCCCTTCTCTAATTCCGCGCAGTCCTCCTTCGCATCTCGTTTGCTAGATCGCCTCCTCGAGGAGGCATTCATGAATGCAAACAAAGTTTTAAAAAATAAAAAAGGCCAGGGCCTAATCGAGTATCTTATCATCGTGGCGATCGTCGCTGTGGGTAGCATGGCGGTGATCAAAGTGGTCGGCGCCAATGTCGGTGTTCGCTTCGCCAATATCGCTAATGTCTTGGGTGGCAAAGCCGCTGGTACAAATGTGCAAGTGCAAGAAGTGACGGAATCCATGACGAAGAAGAAAGACTTCAGCAACTTCTTTGATGGCGCCACAAACCAGCAATCCAAATCTAAAAATTAATATGAGAATCGGAAATAGACAGGGGCAAGGTGTTGTTGAAGCCCTTTTATCTTTACCGCTTCTTTTTCTGGCAGGCTCCGCGATTGCAGCTCTTCTGTATCGCGGAGTCGTTTTCTATTACACCGACTACCAACTGCATGAAGCATTGATTTGCACTCAGCACGAATCAGTAAACCACTGTAAAAACGAGTTGCATCAGCGACTTGGAAAAGTTCTTTTCATTAAATCCCCGTACGAAACCCAAATCATTCGGAGCTACCGAGCCGTTCGAGGCAAGGTCTCTGTAAAGTTAACCCCTGAACTGTCTATTGAAAAAGAACTGAAGAGAACCCTATGAAAAATGAAAAGGGCTTTGCCGTCATTTTACTTCTAGCTTGTTTACCCGTCCTCATTAGCGGTTTGCTTCTTCTAAGCAGTGTCTTCGGATTTATGCAGAGTGATTTGGCGATGAAATACCAATGTCGAGTGCACGGACAACAGGGACAGAAACAAGTCGCTCCCCATCTTGAAAAATTACTTTCACTCAATGTCACAGCTCGAAGACTCAAAATTGAAGAGGTCGCTGCCTATGCTAAAATAGCGGCCTCAGCCGGGAATCCTCCTGCTTTAGCCGCAGCGAAGGCTCGTTTAATTAAAATCCAGAATCAAAAACGACAGTTGGATTTAAAACAAAAGCAACTTATCAATCAAGCCAATATGTCGCTCGCTTCGTCTTTTTCAAAAACTCGAAAAGAGCTAACGAAAAATCAAGAAAGCCTAAGCAATATACTTTTTATTTCCAATGGCTTCCACGTTTCGGGCACGCGCCCCACCTTGGCTGTCCGTCCGGACTCTTCGGACACTGCTCCGACTTACAGTCCGGTCCCGGGTTTTGAAGAAAAGCAAGCTCTGGCGCATGAATGGCAATACACCCTTGCCGTCCGCAAGCCGTTTTCACAGTTCCTAGAAGGACGCTTTCAATTTAGGAAGGCTTGCGCGGTTTCACTTTCTGAGGAGAACACGACATGGGTGCCAAAAATAATAAAGGGCAAATTCTCGTTGAAGTCGGTGTGGTGACCATCTTCGTTTTATTGGTGGTCTTTGCTGCGATCAATCAGCTCTCGGGATTTAAATCATCTTATAGAAGAAATCAGCTCACTCAAGAAAGGGGTTCTTATGAAAACAAAGCTTCAGCTTCTCGCAAAAAATAATTTGATGATTTTAGCCTTCGTCATTTTAGGGCTGGTCTCATACCATGCGACAAGACCCACTTCAGAACCCAAGGAGACGTTCTTACCTGAACCTAAATCCGTTGATACATTCATCCCTCGCGGATTTTCTTTAGTCCCGATTGAAGTGGCCAATGCGGATTCTCTGGCTTCATTGATCGGCGACGTTGGCGGAGTTGTTGACCTGTATTTAGCGTCTACGGAAAAACAAAAAGGAGGCCTGAAGGTCGGCAGTAAGCTTAAACTTCTGCGCGCCCCTTTAAATCCGCAACAGTATGCGGTTCTTATTCGTGACACTGAAAGTTCACGACTTCTTAGCTACACAGGACCATTTATCGCCGTCGTACAAAATCCGGAAGAAACTGGAGCTCAATTAACTTCCTCTAGTCCCGCAAAAATTCGCGTGGAATACCAAAACTAGGAAATAAAAATGAAAAAACTTTTTCTTTTAACTTTTTTTGTTCCCGCGATGGCTTTGGCTCAGAATATTCTAGTCCAAGCCCCATCCAGCAGTAAGATAGAATATGAACATTTTCTTGCGCAACATCTAGAGACACGGTCGATGGTGCACTTTGAACAGAAAATAGCACAAATAAATCCATCACAGGAAAGCCAGTTATTCTCTCTCAGCGATTCCTTTAACGATCGATTGGATTTCGTTATAAGTTCACTTAAAGAAATACAGAAAGAGGCTCCACTCACACTGTCGAGCCTTCGATTCGTGCGTGACTTAAGTGAAAAAGCTTTAGCAAAAGACCTTTCAGCCCAAGATAAAAAAGAACTTCTGCATGCCTACTGCAAATCTGTAACATTGCTCAACGAAGGGCCGTCGCGCTTTGTCTGCCGCGAAGAATACGTCTCATTGGAAAAGTTAGCTAAGAAATTTCCGCACCATGACACTCTTTTGATTGAGTCTATGAGCTTTTCACTGAATGAAAAATCAATGGCGACACTGTCACCGCAGACAGCTTATCAGTGGACATTGGTTTCAAACTCACAAACAACGATTCGCTTTTACGGTACGTACGGACAGTTGTTGAATCAGCACTTCGTTACTGAAAACTGGGTTGAAGGAAATTGCGAAAACTTCACTCATCGAATAGAAGATATGAATGCTCTTCATCGAGGCACAGTCTTCTTTACTGAAAGCTGCACTCCCCGCTTACTTAAAGATGAATCAAAGAAGTCTTGGATTATGGAAAAGAAGACTTGGCTTTATGTAGCCGGTGCCGTTGTCTTAGGCGGAATCGTCTATTCGCTCAAGGACAAAGACATCGTCGTGAATACGTCACTCAAGTGATAAAAGTGTCCCGTTAAAATTAATCTCTTTAACGATGCCTTCTTCAACAATCGAATAACTATTTGCAAACGTGGCGTCTGGATGAGAGTGCGCGACAGCCAAATCCCCAGTAAACTTACGGATCTTGGCTTTCGCACTTTCATCTAACGCCACTTTATTTCGCCAGAAAGATGGCGGCTCGACCGGGCTGTCACAACCAAAAGAAATAGGAATTTGCGCGGCTCTTAAAGCTTCCCAAGGAAATACATACTTGTACAAATCACCCAGCTTTTGTTCCAACCACGCTTTATCGCTCAACCAGTGACAAGGTTGCATGTGACAACGGACGTGCAACGGCTTCATCATCTGAATGGTTTCAGGTCTTAGCATCTGCGCATGTTCAATATTCAATCGTCCTACGAAGCCCTGAGCTGATATTTTTCGGGCACTTTGCACGATATGATGAGCGGCTTCGTCTCCGATTGTGTGAACAGAAAACTCTAAACCAGCCTGCCAGGTGCGCTTCATGATTTCTTCGACTTCTTCTAACGGCCATAGCGTACGGCCCTGAGTTCCTTCCGCTTTTCCGTTGTAAGGCTTAGAAAGATAAGCCGTTTCGGATCCCAGTGAACCGTCATAGAAAAGTTTAATTCCCTTCATGCGAAGCAAAGGTGTCTCGCTTTTTTTCGCACGAATGCAGAAATCCAACATTCCTTCAAAGTCCGACATCTCGTGGGTCGTGACATTTTCTTCGATCGCTAATGTCAGTTCATTCTTTTCTGACATCTCTACCAAAAGATTCCACAAGGATTCCGTGCAAGACATATCACGCACGTGAGTGAAGCCGGCTTGGTTATAAGTGCGGCAAGCTGAAAGAATATGACGACGTTGCTGTTCTTTGGTGAAGCCCGGAAGTTTATCCCATGCTTGCAAATGATCTTTTTCTAAAAGAAGACCTGTTTCGGATTTCATTCCCAAAAGTTCTAAAGCTCGAGAATTCACCCACGAACGATGACCATCCATACGAGGAAAGAACACAGGTCGATCGGGAAAGTACTTATCCAGAATTTCCTTATTAGGAGCTTCCGGCCAGCCCGCCTCATTCCAACCGAATCCGACAATCCAGTCACTGCGATAATAGGCGGGATTTTTAAGATCAATCAGCGACAGATCCTCGGCCTTTTTCATAAAGCCCAAGTGCAGACCTGCAGAGAATTCTCCGGTCGCCAGAAAGTGAGTGTGACTGTCGTAAAGACGCGGGATCTTAAAAAGCATAAGGCCCTCTGTTTTATCAGAGGGCCTCGTTTTTTTTAACTAAATTATTCGAATTAGCGTGCAGAAGGGATTGGAGCCGGATTGTTTGTCACGCCTCCTGAAGGAATTGTTCCCGGGAAGGTCGAAACACCGCCCGTTGCTGAACCCGGTAGTGGAGTCAGAACACCATTACCGATTCCAGTGCCAATACCTGTTCCGATGCCTGTACCGATTCCGATAGAGCCACCGATGTAACCGCCGCCACCGTAAGATACTTGCTGGATTCTATACAACAATCCGTAAAGTTCTTGCTGAAGGCTTGCCACAACTTGTTGTCTTTGCATTTGTTGTGACATGTATTGTTGCTGTTGTTGCATGTACATTTGGTATTGTTGCATTTGCATTTGCATCATTTGTTGCTGCATTTGAATTCCGCCAAGACCACCCATAGCGCCCATCATTGGCATACCCATCATACCACCGGCCATCGCGCCCATCGGCATACCCATCATGCCGCCAGCCATCGCGCCCATTGGCATTCCCATCATGCCACCAGCCATTGCGCCCATAGGCATGCCCATCATACCGCCAAGCATTCCGCCGGCCATTGCACCCATAGG